>JANORB010000034.1:0-7527 GCA_031415135.1 Methylibium sp. | reverse complement strand
ATGGCCTGCGCCACGGCCGCCTCGACCATAGGGCGCGCTTCCGGCGCATAGAAGTCGATGGCCTCAGCCAGCTGGGGCTGGTAGCCGGGCTCGACACCGTGGATGCGACAGGTCTGCTCGGACCAGTAAATGCTGCTGCTGGCGATGTCGACCTCCCAGCCCCCGACCTGTGCCAGGGCGCCGGTGCGGTTGAGCAACTCCTCGCTCTTGCGTAGCGACACTTCCTGTGACTTGCGCACCGAGATGTCAAGGTGCGTGCCGAACATCCATTCGGGCTTGCCGTCGGCGGTGCGACTCAGCACGCGGCCGCGCGCCAGGATCCAGACCCAATGCCCGTCGCGATGGCGCATGCGCGCCTCGCTCTCGTAGAGTGGCAGTTCGCCCGCGAAGTGGCGCTTGGCGGCGGCGATCGACTTCGCGTGGTCCTCGGGGTGCGTTTTGTCCTCACGCAGCTTGATGGTCTGCGCGCCGAGTTCGAGGAGCGTGTAGCCGAGCATCGCCGCGCTTCGTTCGTTGAGCTGGACCGCGCCGGTCTGAACGTTCCACTCCCAAGTGCCCGCGTCGGTGCCTTCGATGATCGCTGCCAGCCGGCGGCGTTCGTTCTCGAGAGCGCGCTGCGACTGAAACCGCTCGGTGACGTCCTCCACCGAGCCCACATGGCCGGATACGCCGCCGTACTCGTCGAGCATGGGCCGCGAGACCGACCGCAGGTGGCGCACCGTGCCATCGTCATGGCGCACACGAAACTCCATGTCGAACTCGCACTTGAGCTCGGCCGTGCGCTGCCATTCGGCAAACACCGCGGCCTTGTCGTCCGGGTGAAGCGTGTGGCTCCACCCATCGCCTCTGGCGGCGTCGTCGCTGAGGCCGTAGATGGCCTGCCATCGCGCGTTGGTGTACGTGCAGGCGCCGGCCGCATCGGTGGCGAACACACCGAACGGTGACGCCTCGCTGAGCGTGCGAAAACGGACTTCACTGGCCGCGAAAGCCCGTGCCATGCGACGTGATTCCAGCGCCTGGACAGCGGCGATCGACAGCAGGCGCAGCGCCTCGCGCTGCTTCTCGCTCAGACGGCGGGGCACACGGTCGATCACGCACAGCGTGCCAACGTGGGCGCCGTCGCTCAGGCGCAGTGTGGCGCCGGCGTAGAAACGGATGTCAGGCGCCATTGCCACCAACGGGTTGTCGGCAAAGCGAGGGTCGGCCAGGGCATCGGGCACTTCGAAGATGCCATCGTCCAGGATCGCGTGAGCACAGAACGCCAGGTCACGGGGCGTCTCGGTCACCCCTGGCAGGCCCACATTGGCCTTGAACCACTGCCGGTCGTGGTCGATGAGGCTGACCAGCGAGATCGGGACGCCGCACACCAAGGCAGCGGTTGCCACCAGCGCATCGAACTCGCGCTCGGGCGCGGAGTCGAGGACGTCGAGCCGCTCGAGTGCCCGCAAGCGCTCGGGTTCATCGAATGGCATTGGTGCGGTCAGCATACGGCGATCTCGTTCCATGGAGTCTCCCTGATTGTGTTGCTGTGGTACTCCCTGCGGGGGCGCGAAGTGGGCTGGAATTCGGTTCCATCTTGGTGTTTCGTCTGCTGAGCACGTTTCGGCGTGAGGCCGTTGCGCATGTCCTTGGCGCGGTTCCGGTGGTCACTCTCTGGATGACAAAGCCTTCGGGACGATGACGCGATAGTTCCATGTGCCGGCAGCGTGAGCGTCGGCCTCGCGCCAGCGAACTCGGAGGGCCTTTGGACGGCTGTGGCTCGACAGCGGCCAATCCCCCGACGATTTGCGAGCGATCGACCGCCAGGCCTTGGACCGAGGCAACCTCACCGCCTGCGCCCGCCGTCGCCGCCGACGTGATCAAGCCCCAAGCGTTGGGTCGTCAACAGCAGCGCGCCTGGCCGGCGTGACAACACGCCGGCCAAGACAACGGTCGTCAGCGACACAGCAGGCATGGGCGCCACTCAAGCCGCCCAGTTCTCGACCTTCAACCCCGGCACCCGCTGAAGCTCGTGGGTGTTGTTGCTGACCAGGGTCATGGCCAGCGCATGGGCATGGGCGGCGATCAAGGTGTCGTAGGGCCCGATCGGCGTGCCCTGGGCGGCCAGCCAGGCGCGCAGGGATCCACTCACCTCGGCCGCCAGTGCATCGAAAGGCGCGATTTCGAGCGTGGCGAGAAATCGTCGCAGGGCTTCCAGGTTGCGCTGCGAGCCGGTCCGGGCGACAGCGAAGAACAACTCCGCTGCGGTGACCGACGAGAACCCCAGCCCGGCGCTGTGGAACTCGCGAAACGCGCGCAGCACTGCGCTCGGCCGTTCGTTGATGGTGTGGGGGCAGATGGCGGTGTCGAGCATGTAGCGCATCAGTGCCCCGGCTCGATGGCACCGCGCACTTGATGCGCAGGCTGCTCGCGCTGCACGCGCACGCCGGACTCGAAGCTGTCCAGTGCGTCCCGCACTGTCTGCAGGTCGGCGGGCGGTAGCGCGCTGAGCACGACCTCGTTGCCGACACGCCGCACATGGACTTCGGTGCCCTCGAAGCGGAACTCAGTGGGCAGGCGCACCGCCTGGCTGCCGCCATGGGTAAACCAGTTTGGCCAAATTCATGAGTCTTGCCCCAAAGGCCGCTGACCGTAGCGAGTACACATATCGCAGCTACTTCGGTCGGGGCCCGATGCCCCGACGTGCTCGGTTCACCAGTCCGGCACCGCCCTCCCTGAAGTCGCGCGCAACACTTGCCCGGTGCCGCCGTCGCTGTCGTTGGAGGTGCACCGCAGCGCGACGCAAGACGCGGTCGAGATCATCAGCACCGCGGGCCGCCCGACCAGGCCGGAGATATCGGGCGTGCCGAGCTCGCCAAAAAGCAGTGCGGCGACGCCGCGGGCGTGGCCATTTCCGCCGGCCGCTTCATAGAGCGCCCGGCTATCCCCCGAAAGTGGGGCGCGCCAGGCGATACCACACAGCCGAGCAAGCGCCACCTGCCGCAAACGCGTTGACCTGCGCTGCTGCCGCCAATCACAGTGCGTCCGTGTTCTCAAGGGAAGCGGCTTTGCCGGCCCCCTCGATCCCCGCGGGGGAAGTCTGGCGACAGCCGGTCTTGGGATACGCCACTCAACCCCGGGAGCCGCTTCGATGTCATCCAACACACCCGATGCTGAAGGTCCGCCGCGACACGTTGGTCTGGCGGCGGCTTGTCGGGCTGTCTTTTGGCACCGTGGTCACGCTGTCTGGCATCGGCCTGGCCCGGCGGCCGGGCAACGATCTAGACCGCGCCGGCATGGTCGCGGGCTGGACCTTCTGTCGGTCCACCGCCTTCGCACCGACCACGACCCGGCTCGACGCGCACGAGGCCGATATCGAAGTGGCGCGCCAGGCCGGCCGGGTTGGGCCGACCCTTCGTGCCGAGAACACTTTCTATCGATGCCTCACTGTCATGAAGGAGCAATCCATGTCTGCATTTCGTACCGTCCTGTGCCCGTTGCTGCTGTCGCTCGGCCTCGCCAGCGCGCCAGCGTCACAGGCCCAGTCCAACGTCTCCGATGCCAGTGCGCTGTCGTTGATGCCGGTGGCCATTTCGGTCGCGGCGCCGGCGATGCTGCTGGTCGGTGGCGTGATGCTCACGGTGGTCGCGGTTGAAGTCTCGGCCACCGGCAGCGTGTGGGTGCTCGAGCGCGCCTCCGACGGCGCTCGCGCCAGCCTGCGCTTTGCCGGCCATGTGCTGGCCGCGTCGGGCGCCGCGATCGTCGTCACTGCGGTCGCGACCGGCTGGGTTTTGTCGGCAGCGGGTGCCGCGATCGCTTTTGTGCCCAACGAGATCGGGCGCGCGTTGTTGCACAACGAACGCATCTCGCGATGAACGCCGATCGAGTCGTCGGTGTCGATGCCCGGGCGGCCGACTTCGCCTGCGGCGCTTGGTTGGAGTTGTGGCGCACGTCGGCTTGCACGCCGGCGCTGAAGCGTTTGATGCGTTTCATCTTCGTGGCCGCGGTGGCCGCCGCCGTCACGCTGCCAGCGCAAGCCGGCCGGCCTTGTGAAGAGCAGCCTGCCACGGTGGCCGCGGTCGAGCGTGGCATGGCCTTGGCGGCGACCACTGCGGCGCGGCTCGACGCCACCGGCGCGCAGGTGGTGGTGCTGGCCCGCGCTGGCCAAGACTTGTCGAAGTGGGGCCTGCGCTGGTCGCATCTGGGCCTGGCCTATCGGGTCGGTGATGGTGTCGACAGCCAATGGCGTGTGGTGCACAAACTCAACCACTGCAACACCGACCGCGCCGAGGTCTATCGGCAAGGCCTGGGCGAGTTTTTCCTCGATCGCCCGTTCCGTTACGAGGCCGCATTTGTCGAGCTCAGCGCCGACGTTCAAGTGCGGCTGCTGCCGGTGCTGCGCGACAACGCCGCCGTCGTGCAGTGGCATGAACCGCGCTACAACATGCTCGCCTACCCATGGGCACCGCGTTACCAGCAGAGCAACCAGTGGGCGCTCGAAACGCTGGCCGGTGCGATGGACCAAGACGCCCGCACGCGCAAGCAGGCGCAGGCCTGGCTGCAACTGCGCGGCTATGAACCGACGACGCTGCGCATCGGTGCGCTGACCCGTCTGGGCGCGAACGTGACCCGCGCGAATATCGCTTTTGACGACCACCCGAACAGCAAACGGTTCAGTGACCGCATCGAAACCGTGACCGTCGATTCAGTCTTCCCTTGGCTCGTCAGCAACGGCTTTGCCGAGCGCGGGCCGGTCATCGTCAGAGCCCAATAATCAGTTCGGAGGACACCCCATGCACGACCCGCACCCGAGCCCGCATCCGCATCCGCATCCGCATCCGCATCCCCACCCGAACCAGTTTGCGCTGCTGACCCAACGACGCTTCGCACCCTTCTTCTGGACCCAGTTTCTCGGCGCTGCAAACGACAACCTGTTCAAGTTCGCGTTCACGGTGTTGGTCACCTACCAGATCCAGGTCGCCTGGATGCCGCCGGCGCTGGCCGGCTTGGTGATCGGTGCGTTGTTCATCCTGCCGTTTTTATTGTTCTCGGCGACCAGCGGGCAGCTCGCCGACAAATACGACAAGGCGCTGCTGATCCGCTTCGTCAAGGGGCTCGAGATCGGCATCGCGCTCGTCGCCGCCTGGGGCTTCTTGACGACAAATGTGTTCGTGCTGCTGGCCTGCGTCTTCTTGCTCGGCTTGCACTCGACACTCTTCGGGCCGGTGAAGTTTGCCTATCTGCCGCAGCATCTGTCGGAGCGCGAACTCACTGGCGGCAACGGCATGGTCGAGATGGGCACCTTTGTTGCCATCTTGCTCGGCAACGTCGTGGGCGGCCTGCTGATCGCGTTGCCGGCAGTCGGTGCCGCCGCGGTCGGGCTGAGCTGCTTTGCGCTGGCGTTGATCGGGCGCACGACGGCGCAGTTTGTGCCGGTCTCACCGGCCACCGACCCGGCGTTGAAGATCAATTGGAACCCGGTCAGCGAAACCATGCGCAACCTTCGCCTGGCCCACGGCAACCTGGTGGTCTTTCGTTCGCTGCTCGGCATTTCCTGGATGTGGTTCTTCGGGGCCGTTTTTCTGGCCAACTTTCCGGCCTTCGCCAAGGATGTGCTGCATGGCAACGAGCAGGTCGCGTCGCTGCTGCTGGTCGTCTTTTCGATCGGCATCGGCACCGGTTCGTTGCTGTGCGAGGTGCTGTCGCGCCGGCATGTCGAGATCGGCCTGGTGCCGCTGGGGGCGATCGGCATGAGCGCGTTTGCGATCGACCTCTATTTCGCCTCAAACGCGCTGCCGGCCAGCGGCGTGCAGACCCTGGCGCAATTCATCAGCCAGCCCGCACATTGGCGGGTGCTCGCCGACCTCGCCCTGCTGTCGCTGTTTGCCGGCCTGTACAGCGTGCCGATGTACGCGCTGATCCAGCTGCGCAGCCAGCCGACACATCGCGCCCGCATCATCGCGGCGAACAACATCCTGAACGCGCTGTTCATGATCGCCAGCTCGGTCATCGCCGGCGCGATGTTGTCGTCGGGCTTCACCGTGCCGCAGGTCTTCTTGGCAGTCGGGCTGGCGAATGTGGTGGTCGCGTTTTATGTCTTCATGCTGGTGCCCGAATACCTGCTGCGCTTCTGCGCCTTTGTGCTGTCGCGCCTGGTCTATCGCTTCCGCGTTGATGGTGATCAACATATCCCGGCGCAGGGCGCAGCGATCCTGGTCTGCAACCACGTGAGCTTTGTCGACGCGGTGCTGCTGATGGCCGCCAGCCCGCGGCCGATCCGCTTCATCATGGACCACCAGATCTTCAAGACGCCGGTGCTCGGTGCGATGTTCCGCCTGGCCAAGGCGATTCCGGTGGCGTCGCAGAAGTCCGACCCGGCGATCTACGAAAACGCCTTCATCCAGGCCCGCCGCGTGCTCGACGACGGCGACCTGCTGTGCATCTTTCCAGAAGGCAGCCTGACGCCCGACGGCAGCCTGCAGGCCTTCAAAGGCGGCGTGATGCGCATCCTTGAGACCCAGCCGGTGCCGGTGATCCCGATTGCGCTGAACAACCTGTGGGGCTCGTATTTCTCGCGCGCCCAAAACGGACGCGCGATGGCGCGGCCTTTGCGCCGCGGTCTGTTCAGCCGCGTCGGGCTATCGGCCGGCCCGGCGCTTGCACCCGGCCAGGCGAACTTGGAGACGATGCGCAACGGTGTGCTGGCGCAGATGCGCACGGCGTGAAGGGCGGCGGTCGGCCATGTGCAGACGGTCCCGAAAGGCCGGTATCTGGCACGCCGGCTCATTGATCTCACGGTGCAGGCCAGAGAAGGTCGGTCACCAAGGCGATAGCCTCGTTCGCTCGCTCTCCCTGACTGCGCGACTGGCAGTGTGTTTGAACGACTCGTGCGCATGGCGTGGAGCCGTCAATGACCGCCGTCAGTGATAGTCCTCTTCACGCTGGTGGCGTACCGCCAGCACCACGACTTTTGACGGGCTGACGATCTCGTACAGAGCCACATACCCGGTACCGCCGAACGGAATGATCAGTTCTCGCTGGGCCGGGTTCTGGGCCGCTTTGCGGAAGCTGAAGGGCGTGATCGCCAGCCTATGCTGTGTCGTCGCTCTGATCGCGTCGATCGCAGCTTGGGCTCGATCAAGGTCTTCGGTCGTCTCGGCCCGGTCGAGCAAGAAGTCAAATAGGCGCTCCAGATCAGCCTCGGCTGCGGGAGACAACTCAACGACGAAGCTCATCGACCAAGCTTCTTGCGCTTGGCGTCGAGCTTGGATTGCAGTCGCAGCAGGACGGTGTCAACGGGCACCGAAACGCCTGTCCGGTGGTACTCCTCGGACGCATCCTGTGCCTGAGCATGGAATGAAGTCTGGACGCGCCTGAAAGCGATGGCGTTTCGCACAGTCGCTTCGACGAAGCCGGTCAGGGTCTCGCCCTGCCTTAGAACGGACTCGAGTTCAGCACGCAACTCTGGTTCGACGCGGATTTGGGGTATGACAGCAGACTTCATCGGCCAAGTGTATTGCGTTTGCGTTACGGCTGCGACGGACTTGG
>JANORB010000033.1:0-4890 GCA_031415135.1 Methylibium sp. | reverse complement strand
ACGTTTGCCATCATTTCCCACCCCGACGCGGGCAAGACCACGCTGACGGAGAAGCTGCTGCTGTTCTCCGGCGCGATCCAGATTGCCGGCTCGGTGAAGGCGCGCAAGGCCTCGCGCCACGCCACCTCCGACTGGATGGAGATCGAAAAGCAGCGCGGCATTTCGGTCGCCAGCTCGGTCATGCAGATGGAGTACCGCGACTGCGTGATCAACCTGCTCGACACGCCCGGCCACCAGGACTTTTCGGAAGACACCTACCGCGTGCTGACCGCGGTGGACGCGGCGCTGATGGTGATCGACGCGGCCAATGGCGTGGAGCCGCAAACGCGCCGGCTGCTGCAGGTTTGCCGCGCCCGCAACACGCCGATCCTGACGTTCGTGAACAAGATGGACCGTGAGGTGCAGGAGCCTTTTGTGCTGATGGAGGAAATCGAGCGCGAGCTGGGCATGGAGGTGGTGCCCTTCACCTGGCCGGTGGGCATGGGCAAGGCGTTTCATGGCGTGATGGACTTGCGCGAGAAGCAGATGCGCGTGTTCAGCCCGGGCGAAGACCGCAACCACAACAACGACGAAATCCTGGCCGGCCTGGACAACCCCGCTTACGCGCAGCGCTTCGGCATGCAGTACGCGCAGGCGCAGGGCGAGATCAGCCTGCTGACCGATGCCGCGCCACCGTTCGACCGCGAGGCCTTTTTGGCCGGCCGGCAGACGCCGATGTTCTTCGGCTCGGCGGTCAACAACTTCGGCGTGCGCGAAGTGCTGGATGCGCTGGTCGACCTGGCACCACCCCCGGGCGAACGCGCCGCCATCCAGCGCGTGGTGCAGCCCGGGGAGCCCAAGCTCACCGGCGTGGTGTTCAAGATCCAGGCCAACATGGACCCGGCGCACCGCGACCGCATCGCCTTCGTGCGGGTGGCCAGCGGCCACTTCAAACGCGGCATGCGATTGAAGGTCACGCGCTCGGGCAAGGAGCTGCGGCCCAACACCGTGGTCAGCTTTCTGTCGCAGCGGCGCGAGTTGCTGGACGAGGCTTATGCCGGCGACATCATCGGCATCCCCAACCACGGCGTGCTGCAACTCGGCGACACGCTGACCGAAGGCGAGGCGCTGCAGTACACCGGCCTGCCGTTCTTCGCGCCGGAGATGTTCCGCAGCGTCGAGGTGGCCGACCCGCTGCGCACCAAGCAGCTCAAGGCCGGCTTGACGCAGTTGGGCGAAGAAGGCGCGATCCAGGTGTTTCGCCCGCTCGCCGGCTCGGCCCTGCTGCTCGGCGCGGTCGGCCAGCTGCAGTTCGAGGTGGTGGCGCACCGGCTGGAGCATGAATACGGCTGCAAGGCGCGCGTGATGCCGAGCCGATTTCAAGTCGCACGCTGGGTGACCTGCGACGCGGCCGACGGCGGCGCCAAGGAACTTCAGCGCTTCATCGACGGCAATGCCCACCGCGTGGCCTACGACGCGGTGGACGCGCCGACCGTGCTGGTGGAATACGCGCCCGAGCTGCGTGCCATCGAAGCCAACTGGCCCAAGATCAAGTTTCACGCGCTGCGCGAGCACGCGGGGCTGGTGTTCCAGAAGCAGTTGGAGGGTTGATCAGGTCGCGGGCGGAAGCGCGGCCAACGTCGCTCGCCGTTGCGTCAACAAGGTCGGCACGCTTTCGCAGACGATCAACCAGACCGTGTCGGGCTCGATACCGAGATAGGCGTGGGCCAGTCGGTTGCGCGTGCCGACGATCTGGCGCCAGGCAATCTCCGGGGCGAGCTGGCGCATGTTCGGGGGTACGCGCGTGGCCGCCTCGCCGATCAGCTCCAGATTGCGCAGCACGGCGTCGTAGCGCATGCGGTCCGCCAAGAGCGAGGCCTGGTCATGCCCAGCGCTGTAGGCCGCGACCCGCTCGCAGAACTCCACCATGTCCCGCAGGTAGAGCCTGTCGTCCCGGTCAGGCAATGGTGATGGCGTCACGCTCGACATAGGGTCGCAGTTGCGGGCGCAAGGCTCGTTCCGTCACGAGGTCGATGGAACGGCCCAGCAGGTCCTCCAGGTAGAACTGCACGCCGAAATACCGGTCGGGCGTGGCCAGGCAATCGAACTCAACCAGCAGGTCGATGTCACTGTCGGCTTGGGCCGTGCCACGCGCCATGCTGCCGAACAAGGCCAAACGGCGAACCCCAAAACGCTCGGCGAGCACGGGCTTGTGCTCGCTCAACAGCGCCACGGTGCGTGATCGATCCATGACCGCATGATGCCGCATCGCGCGCGCGGCGGGGTCAAAAACCGTCGAGCCGAATCGCACGGGGGTTCGGCAAGGGCGGCGCTGTACCAGGTCGCTTCACTCGCGCCGCCGCTCGGCCAGCACCTCGGCCGAGCGGTCGCCCAGCAGGAAGCGTGCCCCGGCGCCACGCCGGCTGGCCGCATCGCCCGGGTTGTACAGCGCGCAACTGCGCAGCGACAGGCAGCCGCAGCCAATGCACGAGCTCAGCTGGTCGCGCAGCGCCACGAGCGCGGCGATGCGCTGGTCCAGCAGCGGCCGCCATGCACTGGAGAGCCGCTGCCAGTCGGCCTTGGTGGGCGTGCGCTGGCCCGGCAGTGTGGCCAGCGCGGCCTTGATCTGCTCCAGGCTCAGGCCCACCGCCTGAGCCGCGCGGATGAACGCGATACGGCGCAACACCTCCTTGGGGAACTGGCGCTGGCCACCGGCCGTGCGCGTGCTGGTGATGAAGCCCTGGTCTTCGTAATAGCGCAGCGCGCTGGCCGCCGCGCCGGAGCGCCGCGCCAGTTCGCCGATCGGGATCCAGGGTTGCGGCATATGGGTTCCTCAAAGGTGGGCCTGCGATATTTCACTTGACTTCAAGTTTGCTTTAACTTGCAGAGTAACCCATTCCACCACGGAGCCCGCACCATGAACACCGACGCTCAAACCCTGCGCAGCCTGCCGCTGGAGGCGTTCGACCACCCGCAGCCGGGCGACGCCTGGGACCGCAGCCCGCTGGTCGACGCCAGCGACGCGCGCCTGGCCGCCGCCGTGGTGGCGGCCATCACGCCGCCGAAGCTGGCCGCGGCGTCGTCGTTCGTGCTGCACGCGCCGCTCGAACTTCTGGCCCGGGTCGCGCTGCTGCCGCATGTGGCCCCGGCCGCGCGGGCCCAGGCGCGGCGCCAGGTCGCCGCCGTGGCCGTGCGCTACGCCCATGCGGGCGCCGAGGCCGATGAGCCCCGCGCCGGCTTCGCCAGCGAGGCCGCCGCGCTGGGCGCCTTGCTGGCGGCGCTGGGCGACGGCGACCCGGACGGCGTCGACAGCGCGCTGTGTTTCCTGCTGCCACGCGTGCCACTGTGGCGCTTGCGCGCCGCGCTGGTCGACGCGCTGGCGCCGCGCCTCGGCGCTGCGGCCCACGCGCCGATCCTGCTGGCTGCGCTGCCGCGTGTGGCCGATCGCATCGCCGGCGTGGGCGGGCTGCTGCGCGCGCCGCTGCGAACCCTGGCAGGCTCGGCCGAGCGCATCACATGGCATCGGGAGACGGCGGCGATGGCAGCGGCGCCGTCGGCCGACCCGGCCCACGCCTTGTTCGAGGCGCTAGCGGCACCGCCGCGCCTGACCTCGTCCTCGTTGATCGCGCCGACGATGCTGGCGGTCGAGCGCAGCGGCGACGCCGCCCGGTTGCTGGCCGGCCCGGTCCAGACGCTGTCACCTCAGCAGGCCGAGCGCGTGCTGTTGCGGGTCGCCGCCCAGTCCATGTTGCAGGACGACCCGGCCCACGCGCCGTATGGCTGGACCCACTGCCTGAGCCTGCCGCAAGCGCTGCTGGCGAATGTGGACGCGGCCACCGACACCCGCGCGCTGGTCGCCGTGGCCGCCACGCAGGTGCTGGCGTTTCGCGCCACCCAGGGCGCGGTGACGCTGGCCGCCGGCGCGGCCCCCGCAGCGCCGGCGCTTGGGCGCGCCGAGCGGATGACCGCGCTGGCGACCCGGGCCGCGCTGCACCCGGATGCCCACCTGGCCAAGTACACGCTGGCCTGTTTTGACGCCGCCGCGCGCGACGCCGAGGCGGCGCCGTTGTTCCTCGCCGCGGCGGCCCACCTCGGCGCGTGGTGGGACGCACGCGCCACGGTGTAGCCGCGCGGCCGGCCCGGATAATCCACTCCCGTGAATGCCGCCGCCCCGACCCGCCTGTCGCTGTACCTCGACCTGATCCGCTGGAACCGCCCGGCCGGCAGCTACCTGCTGCTGTGGCCCTCGCTGTCGGCGCTGTGGATGGCGGCCGGCGGCTTCCCCGGCTGGCACCTGGTGATCGTGTTCACGCTCGGCACCTTCCTGATGCGCAGCGCCGGGTGTGCCGTCAACGACGTGGCCGACCGCCACTTCGACAAACACGTCAAACGCACCGCGCAGCGCCCGGTCACGAGCGGCGCCGTTAGCCCGCGCGAGGCCTTGTGGCTGGCCGCGGCGCTGGCGCTGGCGGCGTTTGCGCTGGTGCTCACCACCAATGGCGCCACCACGGCATGGAGTGTCGCGGCGCTGGCGGTGAGCGTCTTCTACCCGTTCACCAAGCGGTTTTTTGCGATGCCGCAGGCGGTGCTGGGCGTGGCCTTCAGCTTCGGCATCCCGATGGCGTTTGCCGCCGTGCAGGGCGCGGTGCCGCCGCTGGCCTGGTGGTTGCTGCTGGGCAACCTGTTCTGGGTGATTGCCTACGACACCGAATACGCCATGGTCGACCGCGACGACGATCTGTTGATCGGCATCCAGACCTCGGCCATCACGCTGGGGCGCTTCGACGTGGCCGGCGTGATGCTCAGCTATGCGCTGTACCTGGTGGTGTGGGCGTGGCTGGGCGCGGGACAGGGCCTTGGTGCGGCCTACTTTGCCGGGCTGCTGGTCGCCGCGGGCATGGCGCTGTGGCA
>JANORB010000032.1:0-25011 GCA_031415135.1 Methylibium sp. | reverse complement strand
TCGGGCATTCACATCTGGGACACGGTCCTGCTGGGCCAGGGTGCCGCGCTGGCACTGAGCCACGGAGACCTGCAGCGCGGGCGCAGCTTCGCGTTGCGGCTTGCCGCCACCGTCAACCCTGCCAATGCACAGGATCAGAGCTTTCACAACGCCGTTCAAGCGTGGTCATGCTGGCTGGGCGGGCAGCCGGCCGCCGCACTCACTCACACCCGTCTGGGAGTCCATTTCAGCACGCGGATGGGACTTCCGCATTTCAATGCGGTGGACTTGATCGCCAATGCGATCGTGAGCTTTGAGTGCGGCGAGCCGGACGCGGCGCTGAACCAGCTCAAGGACAGTCGCGCGCTCGGTGTATCGACCCGCAACCCGATGATTGTGTGGATGGCCGATCTGATCGAAGCCTACATGCGACTGCGCCGTGGCGAAGACGCCTCGGTGCTGATCGAGGCGTGCTTCACCCTGGGCCAGGAACATGGCTATCGGCATTTCATGTTCTGGCCTCGGCACTCGGTGGCGGTGGTCTGCCTTGAAGCGCTGGTGCGCGGAATCCATGAGAACGATGCGATCGAGTTGATCGCCAGGGCGCAGTTGCCCGCACCACCCGAAGCGGCTGACGTGGAGCGCTGGCCCTGGCCGCTGAAGATCTTCACACTGGGAAGTTTCTCGATCCTGGTGAACGGCACGCCGCTGCGCTTCGAGGGCAAGGTGCAGCATGGCCCGCTGAACCTGTTGAAGGCCTTGATCGCGCTGGGCAGCCGCGACGTGGCCGAACATGCGCTGATCGACGCGCAGTGGCCCGACGCAGCCGGTGGCGCGGGTGAGCAGTCGCTGGCAACCACCTTGTCGCGCCTGCGCAAGTTGATCGGCGCCCACGCCATCCAGCGGCAGGATGGGCGGCTGAGCCTGGAGCCCACGCTGTGCTGGGTCGATTGTTGGGCGCTGGAACGAACACTCGGCGGCAACCCAAAGGCGACGCCGCCTGATGCACTGGGCGCGAAGATCCGGCATCTTTACCGCAGCCACTTCCTGCAAGGCGACGACGATGCGCCATGGGCGCTGCACCTGCGCGAACGGCTGCATGTGAGTGTGGTGGCCAGGCTCAACCAAAGCGCGCAGGCTGCGCTCACCCAAGGCGACGTCGAACTTGCGACGCAGATGTATGAGTTGGGATTGCAGGTCGACGATCTGGTCGAAGACTTCTACGCCGGGCTGATCGGCTGCCACACGCACAGCGGGCAGGCCAGCCACGCGGTGGCCACCTACCGCCAATGCCAAAGGGTGCTCGCCAAACGCCTGGGTGTGATGCCGTCGAAGAAGACCACGCGGCTGTACCTCGCGGCAATCGATGGCAGAGCTGCGGGGCGGCTGGCGTAGCGGATCGACGCGCCGGACGGCTTGGCTGCGGCGCATGGTCCGGTTTGGAGTGCGCAAACATCCTCTTGCGCACCTCAGAATGCAAGGTCGCAGCGCGCTACAATCTGATTAACCAACTATCGCTTCAGATCAACCATGAAAGAAGTCGCCGTTTACGAAGCCAAGACCCGCCTGTCCGAACTGTTGATCGAGGTGGAGAACGGTGAACAGGTGATCATCACCCGCAGAGGGGTAGCGGTTGCGCGCCTGGTATCGGCCGCTGCGGTCAAGCGCAAGCCGTCGAACCAGCGGCAGGTCGTGGCGGCAACGTTCGCCAAGCTCAAAGCGATGCGTGAAGGCGTGGTGCTGAAAGGCGCGCTGAAAGACATCGTGGCCGAAGGTCGCGACTGAGCGTCTGCCGAGCCGTGCCGTTCGTCCTCGACAACTCCGTGGTCACCGGCTGGTTCATCGGTAACCAGGCGACGCCCTACAGCGATGCCATCGCGGTTCGATTGCAGGATGACCGCGCCGTTGTGCCGGTGCTGTGGGAGCTTGAGTTCAGCAACGTGTTGCGCAGCGCCTGCCTGCGCAAGGCGATGACGGCCCAGGCTGCGCAGGCCGTCATCACGCAAATCGTGTCGCTGCCCATCGCAGTGGACCGGCACGCCGTGGCGCCCAGCGAGTTTTTGGCGTTGGCATTGCGTTTCGGCCTGACTTCCTACGACGCGGCCTACCTCGAGTTGGCGCTGCGCCTGCAACTCCCGATCGTCACGCTCGACGCAGCGCTGCAAAACGCCGCCATGGCCAGCGGAGTCGGTCTGGTTGCGGAGTCGGGCGCTTGAATCTGATTTGAAATCAGACCATGAAACAGGAATACGACAAGTTCCTTTTTCATGGTCTTTGCTTCACGCTGCCGGGGTGAACATCGACCGCCTGTTTCTGGGCCACGCACAACGGCGCTGAACTCGACTTGCTGCTGTTCAAGGGCGGGTTGCGCATCGGCGTGGAGTTCAAGCGCGCCGATGCGCCGCGTGTCACGCCGTCGATGAACATCGCAATGCACGATCTGCAACTCGACCACTTGTACGTCGTCTACCCCGGCGAGCTGCGCTACGCGTTGGCCGAGCGCATGGAGGCCGTGCCGCTGGCGGCGCTGCTGTGAGGCCCGCGCAAGTCGGTCAAATCTCCACCTTCGACCCCAGCTCCACCACCCGGTTGGTGGGCAGGCTCAGGAAGTCGGCCGCGGCGGCGGCGTTGCGGTGCATGCTGGCGAACAGCTTTTCGCGCCAGATGGACATGCCCGCACCCAGCGTGGGGATGACGATGTCGCGCGACAGGAAGTAGCTGGTGTCCATGTCGTCGAGCTGCACGCCGCGGCCGCGCAGCAGCGCCAGCGCCTCGGGCACGTCGGGCTCGTTCTTGAAGCCGAAATGCAGCGTCACCTGCCAGCAGTCGTGCCCCAGCGATTCGATCTGCGCCCGCTTGTCGAAGCCGATCCACGGCCGCTCGTGGTGCTTGACGGTGACGAACAGGTTGGTCTCGTGCAGCACCTTGTTGTGCTTCAGGTTGTGCAGCAGCGCGGTCGGCGTGATGCCTTGTTCGCTGGCCAGGAACACGGCCGTGCCCTGCACCCGCGCGGGCGGGCTGACGAACACCGCTTCGAGAAAACTCTTCAGGTCGATCGCATCGACGCGCAGCCGCTCGCTCATCAGGCGGCGGCCCTGCTTCCAGGTCATCATCAGCATGAACATGAAGCCGCCGATGACGACCGGGAACCAGCCGCCGTCGAACACCTTGACGATGTTGGCGGCGAAGTAGGTGAAGTCGACCAGGAAGAAAAAACCGGTCGCGGCAACGCACAGCGGCCACGGGTACTTCCAGCCGTAGCGGATGACGAAGAACGTCATGGTGGTGGTGATCAGCATGTCGTTCGTCACCGCGATGCCGTAGGCCGCCGCCAGCTTGCTGCTGGAGCCGAACGCCACCACCGCCAGCACGATGCACGCGTACAGGCCCCAGTTGACGAACGGCACGTACACCTGGCCGGTTTCTTTCACCGAGGTGTGCAGCACACGCACCCGCGGCAGGTAGCCGAGCTGAATGGCCTGCTTGGTGACCGAAAACGCCGCCGTGATCAGCGCCTGCGACGCGATCACGGTGGCGCAGGTGGCCAGCGCGATCAGCGGGTACAGGGCCCAGGTCGGCGCCATCTCGAAGAACGGGTTCTTGACCTTCTCCGGGCTGGCCAGCAGCATCGCGCCCTGGCCGAAATAGTTCAGCACCAGGGCCGGCATCACCAGGCTGAACCAGGCGAGCCGGATCGGCCGTTTGCCGAAGTGGCCCATGTCGGCGTACAGCGCCTCGGCGCCCGTGACGCACAGCACCACCGAGCCCAGCGCGATGAAGGCGATGGCCGGCTGGGAAAGCATGAAGGCGAACGCGTAGTGCGGGCTCAGCGCCCACAGCACCGCCGGGTTGGTGGCGATGTGCACGATGCCCAGCACGGAGAGCACCACGAACCACAGCGCGGTGATCGGCCCGAACCATTTGCCCATGCTGGCCGAGCCGTGCCGCTGCACCATGAACAGCGCCGTCAACACCACCAACGTGATCGGCACCACATACGCGTGCAGCGCGGGTGCGGCGACCTCCAGCCCTTCGACGGCCGACAGCACCGAGATCGCCGGCGTGATGACACCGTCGCCAAAGAAGATCGCGGTGCCGAAGATGCCCAGCAGCAGCAGCCGTCGGCGCAACACGGGCTTGTGCTTCACCGCTTGCGAGGCCAGCGCCAGCATGGCGATCAGCCCGCCCTCGCCGTTGTTGTCGGCGCGCAGGATCAGCACCACGTACTTGAGCGACACCACCACCGTGAGGGTCCAGAACACCAGCGACAGCACACCGTAGATGTTGTGCGGTGTCAGCGGCACGTGGCCGCTGGCGAACACCTCCTTCAACGCATACAGCGGGCTGGTGCCGATGTCGCCATACACCACGCCCACGGCGCCCAGCGTCAACGCGGCCAGGCTGGAGGAAGTGGGTCTCGATGACGGGGGGAGCACAGAAGGCGGGGTGGGGCGGGCAGCAGCGGATTGTGCGCCCGGCGCACCCAACGAAGCCGGCCTTTGACGCTCGGTTCACGCGCCAGTCGATCTAAATGTTGCAGTGCAGCAACGCCTTTGTCCAAGCCTGCCTGTTCATCGTCCTGGAGGCATTGCCATGTGGAGGCCCCACCGAGTCGGCGCGTGACGGCGACGATGTCCCTTACAGGCGCATTGTCATGAACACACTGTTCGGGTCTTCGACGTACTTGCCGAACGGCCCGCAGCAGGTGAAGCCAAAGCTCTGGTAGAGCCGCTGCGCGGGCGCGAACGCTTCCACCGAGCCGGTTTCGAGGCTCAAGCGCTCATAGCCGCGAGAGCGCGCCACTTCGATGATGCGACCGAGGATGGCGCGCCCGGCCCCCTGGCGGCGGCGTGCGCTGGGCGTGCGCATGGACTTGACTTCGCCGTGCCTGGGGTCCAGTTCCTTCAGGGCGCCGCAACCCAGCAGCAGCAAGCCATCCCAGGCAGCCCAGAACGTGATCACTGGCTGTCTGAGTCTGTCCAGATCCAGCGCGTGCACGCTCTCGGGCGGGCCCAGCTCATGCATGTTTTGCAAATGCTCATTCAGCAATGCATGGATCGCGGGGTGCGAGAGGTCGTCGATTTCGATCTTCATCGGTGAACAGGCCTGCTTCGGCGGCGCGAGCTTGGGATCGTGAGTCCGGGGCTGCCAGCGCTGGCACTTTTCCTTCGCGAAACACGTGGCGCCCAACTCATTCGTAGACCTCCGCATTCGGGTCGGTGGACTCCAGCTCGTAGCTGGCCGCCACCATGGCCAGGCGCGCGATCACGCCGTACATGTAGAAGCGGTTCGGCGCGCTGATGCCGGGTTTGGCGCCCGGCTTGGGCAGCTGGTTGGATTCGGCAAACGCCAGCGGCACGAAGCTGGCGCCGGGCGCATCGAGGTTTTCGTCGATGCCACGTTCGGCGTTGACACGATAGAAGCCTCCCACCACGTAGCGGTCGATCATGTACACCACGGGTTCGGCCACGGCGTCGTTGACGCGCTCGAAGGTCGGAACGCCTTCTTGCAGCATCACCTCGCAGACCTCGTGCCCGTCTTTGATGGCGCTCATCTTGTTGCGCGCGCGCCGGCTCAGGTCGGCCAGATCCTTCGGGTCGCGCACCGTCATGATGCCCATCCCGTAAGTGCCGGCGTCGGCCTTCACGATGATGAACGGCTTCTCGTTGATGCCATATTCCTTGTACTTGCGCTTGA
This sequence comes from Methylibium sp., assembly GCA_031415135.1. GTDB lineage: Bacteria > Pseudomonadota > Gammaproteobacteria > Burkholderiales > Burkholderiaceae_C > LGRD01. The sequence goes on along the minus strand of JANORB010000032.1, from coordinate 19,335 downwards.
CCTTGGCGAGCAGCGCTTCGGCATTTGTCATCAGGCAGTCCGCACCGCTGCCGTCGCCGAGGTTCACTTCGCCGCAGCGCGCAAACATCGGGTTGATGAGCCACGGGTCCATGCCCAGCAGCTTGGCGAATTTCTTGGCCACCTCTTCATACGCGGCAAAGTGCTTGGTCTTGCGGCGCGTGGCCCAGCCGGCGTGCAGCGGCGGCAGCAGGTACTGCTCGTGCAGGTTCTCCAGCACCTTGGGCACACCGGCGGACAGGTCGTTGTTGAGCAGGATGGTGCAGGGATCGAAGTTCTTCAGCCCCAGGCGCCCGCGCGTGCGCACCAGCGGCTCGACGGTGATGTTGCTGCCGTCGGGCAAGGCGATCTCGGTGGGCGACTTGATGCTGTCGTCCAGCGTGCCCAGGCGCACGTTCAGCCCGGCCTGGTGAAAAATCTGCATCAGCCGCTGCACGTTCATCAGGTAGAAGGTGTTGCGGGTGTGGTTCTCCGGGATCAGCAGCAGGTTCTTGGCTTCGGGGCAGATTTTCTCGATCGCCGCCATCGCCGCCTGCACCGCCAGCGGCAGCATCTCGACCGTGAGGTTGTTGAAGCCGCCGGGGAACAGGTTGGTGTCCACCGGCGCGAGCTTGAAGCCGGCGTTGCGCACATCCACCGCGGTGTAGAACGGCGGTGTGTGCTCCATCCATTCGAGGCGGAACCAGCGCTCGATGGCGGGCAGCGACTCCAGGATGCGCTGCTCGAGTTCATTGATCGGGCCGGTGAGCGCGGTGAGCAGGTGAGGAACCATGACGGGGCCCGGTTGACGAGGGAAACAAGGGAATTCTAGGGAAGTGGGGTCGCCGCGGGCCGCATCAAGCCTGAGCCGGCGATGGCTCGGCCAGAATTCATGTCTTCGGTCGCGGGCCAGCCCCGCGGCTTTTGTCTGGAGTGATGTGATGAACCCGACCCGCCAGGTGCTTGCCGGTGTGCGCGTGCTCGAACTCGGGCAGCTGATCGCCGGCCCGTTTGCCGGCAAGATGCTGGGCGATTTTGGTGCCGAGGTGATCAAGATCGAGCCGCCCGGCAAGGGCGACCCGCTGCGCGCGTGGCGCATGCTGAAAGACGGCACCTCGGTGTGGTGGCAGGTGCAGTCGCGCAACAAGAAGAGCGTCACGCTGGACCTGCGCCAGCCCGACGGCCAGCAGGTGCTGCGCGAACTGGCGCGCGATGCCGACGTGCTGATCGAGAACTTCAAGCCCGGCACGCTGGAGGGCTGGGGCATCGGCTGGGAGGCGCTCTCGGCCCTCAACCCGCGGCTGGTGATGCTGCGCGTTTCGGGCTTCGGGCAGGACGGGCCGTACCGCGACCGCCCCGGCTTCGGCGTGGTCGGCGAGGCGATGGGCGGGCTGCGCTACATCACCGGTGAAGCGGGGCGGGTGCCGGTGCGCTGTGGTGTCTCGATCGGCGACACGCTGGCGGCGCTGCACGGTGTGATCGGCGTGTTGCTGGCCTTGCGCGAGCGCGATGCCAACGGCGGCCAAGGCCAGGTGGTCGATGTGGCGCTGTACGAATCGGTCTTCAATTGCATGGAAAGCCTGCTGCCGGAGTACAGCGTCTTCGGTGCGGTGCGCGAGGCCTCGGGCGGCGCCCTGCCCGGCATCGCGCCGACCAACGGCTACCCGTGCCGCGATGGCTACGTGATCGTTGCCGGCAACGGCGACAGCATCTTCAAGCGCCTGATGAACGCCATCGGCCGGCCCGACCTGGCCGGCGCGCCCGACCTGGCGGCCAACGAAGGCCGGGTCCAGCGCGCCGACGAACTGGACGCCGCGATCGGCGCGTGGACCTCGCAGCGCAACGTCGACGACGTGCTCGCGCTGATGACTGCGGCGCAGGTGCCGGTGGGCCGCATGTACACCGCGCGCGACATTGCCGAAGACCCGCAGTACCGCGCGCGCGGCATGCTCCAGCGCATCACCACCCGCGACGGCTGGGAGGTCGACGTGCCGGGCATCGTGCCCAAGCTGTCGCAAACGCCGGGCGCGATTCGAACGTCCGCGCCGCGGCTCGGCGAAGACACCGCCGCCGTGCTGCGCGACGCGGGCATCAATGCACAGCGGCTCGCGCGGCTGATCGAAAAAAAGGTGGTCTGACGGCGCGCGCGCATGGCCTGTCAAGGCCTGGCTACCGCCGGCGGGAGCGAGAAGCCGGCGCATGGATCGGGCCGCGGCCGGCGCGGCGTGACCCACACCAGGTCGTACACCGCGCGCTGTGCCGCCGGCGGCGCATTGCCGTCAGCGTCGACCTCCAGGAACCCGACGCTGAGCACCCGCGCCGCCGGCTCTCGCCGCGCCAGCCAGAGTGGCACGCCGTGGTCGCGCCGCACATGGCCGTTGCCGGCGATCAGCACGGTCGGCGTGGCGCCGGCGTTCGCCGCGCGCAGCAGCGCGTCGGCCATCGCGGCGTCGCGCGCGGCCTGCGCATCGCGCATGCGGGGCAGCGCGGCGGCGGGCAACTGGCCGCAGTGGCCCCCCAGCAGTTCGCGGTCGAGCGCGTCGGCGGCACTGGCGGGCAAAGGCTGTGCGAGTTGCGCCTTCAGGTCGGCCGGCGCCGCGCCAGCCCCCTGACGCGCGATCTGCCGCACCTCGTCGCGCTCGAGGTTGCCGCCGCGCAGGCGCAGCGGGCCGGCCAGCGCGGCTTCGATCAGCGGGCGGTGCAGCGGCCAGGCCCAGCCGGTGCGATCGAAGCCGGCGCGCGCGACCCAGGCCTCCAGGTCGGCGCCCACCGGGGTGGCCAGGGCAGCGTCGGCAGAGCGCGCGAACTGCTCGAAGACGATGGTGGGGCGCCGGTCGGCCAGGGCCGCAATCAGTGCGGCGCGTGCGCGATGGTGCACCGGGTTGTCGTGCACTTCGCCCAGCAGCACGTGGTCGGCCTGGCGCATCACGGCCACCGCCCGAGCCAGCGTCAAGCGCTCACCTGCCCCGGTGCTGATGTCGATGCCGGCCGCAGGCACGGCCGGGCCGATGGCGCAGCCACCGACCAGCAGCCACAGCGTCGTCGCGATGGCGCTGCGCAGGCGCGTTGGCCCAGGGTGATCGTTCAGCACCATGCGCGGATTCTGATCGACACCCCGGGCCACACAGAAAAAACGGGCGCCTGAGCGCCCGTTTCAGGTTCACGACGACGGCGGCTGGGTCAGCTGTACGCCGTTTCGCCGTGGGACGTGATGTCCAGGCCTTCGCGCTCGGCGTCTTCGGGCACCCGCAGGCCGACCACCATGTCGACGATCTTGAACGCCACCAGCGAGACCACACCCGACCAGACGATGGTCAGCAGCACCGCCTTGAGCTGGATCCAGACCTGCGCGCCGATGCCGTTGGAGACGACCGAGGCCGTGACCCAGTCACCCACCAGGCCGGGGCCGCCGAGCGACTGGCTGTTGAACACGCCGGTCAGCAGCGCACCGACGATGCCGCCCACACCGTGCACGCCGAACACGTCGAGCGAGTCGTCGGCACCCAGCATCTTCTTCAGCCCGTTCACGCCCCACAGGCAGGCAAAGCCGGCCACGAAGCCGATCACGATGGCGCCCATCAGGCCCACATTGCCGGCCGCCGGCGTGATGGCCACCAGGCCCGCCACCGCGCCCGATGCGGCGCCGAGCATCGAGGCCTTGCCGCGCATCAGCGTTTCGCCGATGCACCAGGCCAGCACCGCCGCCGAGGTGGCCGAGAAGGTGTTCATGAAGGCCAGCACCGCGCTGTTGCCCGCTTCGAGCGCCGAGCCGGCGTTGAAGCCGAACCAGCCGACCCACAGCATCGAGGCGCCCACCATCGTTAGCGTCAGCGAGTGCGGCGTGAACGCTTCACGGCCGTAGCCGACCCGCTTGCCGATCATGTAGGCGCCCACCAGGCCGGCCACCGCCGCATTGATGTGCACCACCGTGCCGCCGGCGAAGTCGAGCGCGCCCCATTGCCACACCAGCCCGGCCTTGCCGTTCATCGCGTCGACCACGTCCTTGCTGGCGTAAGCGTCCGGGCCCATCCAGAACCAGACCATGTGGGCGATCGGCGCATAGCTGAAGGTGAACCACAGCGCCATGAACAGCAGCACCGCGCTGAACTTGATGCGCTCGGCAAACGCGCCCACGATCAGGCAGCAGGTGATGCCGGCGAACGTGGCCTGGAAAGCGACAAACAGCAGCTCGGGAATGTAGACGCCCTTGCTGAACGTGGCGACCATCGCAAACGTGCCCGCCATCGGATCGAACAGGCCCTTCATGAACAGCCGGTCGAAGCCGCCGATGAAGGCGTTGCCCTCGGTGAAGGCCAGGCTGTAGCCATAGACGCACCACAGCACCACGATCATCGAGAAGGTGACGAACACCTGCATCAGCACCGACAGCATGTTCTTGGATCGCACCAGGCCGCCGTAGAACAGCGCCAGCCCCGGCACGGTCATCATGATGACCAGCAGCGTGGCCACGATCATCCAGGCCACGTCGCCCTTGTTGGCCACCGGCGCGGGCGCGGCGGAGGCCGCTTCGGCGGGTGCGGATGCGGATGCAGCTGCCGCAGCCGCAGCCGCAGCCGCAGGCGGCGCCGCTTCGGCGGCCACCGACGCCGCGGCGGCCGGGGCCGAAGCTGCCTTGTCCTGGGCCAGCGTCAGGCCCGAAAACCCGAGGGACGCGAGTCCCAGGGCCAGTATCGCAATGAATCTTTTCATGGGGGTTGTCTCTTTTTGAGGGCGTCGGGTGGGCGTCGGGTGGGCGTCAGAGGGCGTCCTGCCCGGTCTCGCCGGTGCGGATGCGAACCACCTGCTCCAGCGTGGTGACGAAGACCTTGCCGTCGCCGATCTTGCCGGTGCGGGCCGCAGCCTCGACGGCTTCGATGACACGGTCGACGACGGCATCGTCCACCGCCGCTTCGATCTTGACCTTGGGCAGGAAGTCGACCACGTACTCCGCGCCGCGGTACAGCTCGGTGTGACCCTTCTGGCGGCCGAAGCCCTTGACCTCGGTCACCGTCACGCCCTGCACGCCGATGGCGCTGAGGGCTTCACGCACTTCATCAAGCTTGAACGGCTTGATAATCGCAGTCACCATTTTCATGCGGTTCTCCAGTCGGGTTTCAGAAGGTTTTCTTGACCGCCAGCACGATGCCGGGCTTGCCCAGCTCCTTGCCGTTGGCGGGCGACGAATAAAAGGCCTTGTCGGCGTCGGTGCCGACGATCGCGGCGCTGACGATGAAGCCGCTGAAGTCCATCGAAGCGGTCAGCGAATAGTCGGTGTAGGTGCCGACGCTGGAATTCGGGCCCTTGATCTTCTGGTAGCCCACATGCGGCGCCAGCGTCACGCCGCCACCCACATCGAACGACGCCGACGCGTCCAGGTAAAAGCTGTTCTTGCTGTCGGCGTTGGCGAAGGTGTTGGTCACCGAGTGCGAATACTTGACGGTGGCAGGGCCGAAGGTCAGCGCGCCGTACAACTCGGTGGTGTTGGCGCTGGGGGTCAGGCCGTTGCCCGGGTACTGGTAGGTCAGCACGCCCACGTCGTAGCTCAGGTCCTTGGCGATCTCGCCTTTCAGGCCGCCGTAAAGGTCGATCTCCACATTCGCGTCGCCACCCGGAATGTCGGTGATCCATTTGATGGTCGAGGCCCAGGCGCCGACGTAAAAACCGGCGGGCAACGCATAGTCGACGCCGCCTTGCAGCGCCGGCTTCAGGCGGGATTGCGAAATGCCCCGGTAGCGGTAGTCCGAGGTCAGGCTCACATTGAAGCTCAGCGGGCTGTCTTCGGCGTGCGAGACAGTGGGCAGCGCGGTCAGTGCCAGCGTGGCGGCCACAGCGAGGATGGTTTTTTTCATGTCGGGTGCTCCGGAGTCGGTCGTGAGGGAAGGTCGTGGCCTCTGTCGCAGTTTTTGTGCCATGGGCAGATTCCGCCAAAGCGCCCCAACTCAGCCCATCGGCTGCCCGCTCAAGTGACTGAATGCACCAATCAGGGTCTTCGCATCATGTTGGTGCGATGCCATCCGGGTGCGCCGGTCCGTGCCGCGCGGGCACAATCCCGCCAAGGTTCAGGGAGAACACATGTCGCTGGCGGTGGTTCACAGCCGGGCGCTCGATGCGTTGGAGGCGCCCGAGGTCACCGTCGAGGTGCACCTGGCCAATGGCCTGCCCAGCGTGACCCTGGTCGGGCTGGCCGACACCGAGGTGAAAGAAGCGCGCGAGCGGGTGCGGGCGGCGCTGCAGAACAGCGGCCTGGAGTTCCCCGCCAACAAGCGCATCACGGTCAACCTGGCACCGGCCGACCTGCCCAAGGAGTCGGGCCGCTTTGATTTGCCGATTGCGCTGGGCATCCTGGCCGCCAGCGGCCAGATCGATGGCGCCCGCCTGGCGCACTTCGAGTTTGCCGGCGAGTTGTCGTTGTCGGGCGAATTGCGCCCGGTGCGTGGCGCGCTGGCCATGGCGCTGGCGCTGCGCCGTTTGGGTGGGCCCGGCGGGGTCAGCGGGGTCACGGGCCGCGCCCTGGTGCTGCCGCAGAGCAGCGCGCAGGAAGCCGCGCTGGTCGAAGGATTGGCGATTCACGGCGCCGGCCACTTGCTCGATGTGGTGCGTGCGCTGCTGCCGGGTGACGCGAGCCTGCACGAGCCGCTGCCCCTGGCGCAAGCGCAGCCGCGCAGCGCGCCTGCCGCCTTGCCCGACATGCGCGACGTGAAGGGTCAATCGGCCGCCAAGCGGGCGCTGGAGCTTGCCGCCGCCGGTGGCCACAGTGTGTTGATGGTGGGCCCGCCGGGCACGGGCAAGTCGATGCTGGCACAGCGCTTTGCCGGCTTGCTGCCTGCGCTGACGCACGACGAGGCGCTGGAGTCCGCCGCGGTGCTGAGCCTGACCGGTGCGTTCTCGCACGAGCGCTGGGGGCAGCGTGTGCTGCGCGCGCCGCACCACACGGCCTCGCCGGTGGCGCTGGTGGGTGGCGGCTCGCCGCCCCGGCCGGGCGAGATCTCGCTGTGCCACCACGGCGTGCTGTTCCTCGACGAGTTGCCGGAATTTCCCCGGGCCGCGCTGGAGGCCTTGCGCGAGCCGCTGGAAACGGGCCGCATCGTGATTTCGCGCGCGGCGCGCCAGGCCGAATTCCCGGCCCGGTTTCAGCTGATCGCGGCGATGAACCCCTGCCCCTGCGGCCACCAGGGCAGCCCGTTGCGGGCCTGCCGCTGCACGCCGGATGCCGTGGCGCGCTACCAGGGCCGGATCAGCGGCCCGCTGCTGGACCGGATCGATGTGCAGGTGGAGGTGCCGGCGGTGCCGGCGCCAGCGTTGGCGGCCGCGCCGGACGGCGAACTCAGCGCGGTCATCGCGGCCCGGGTTGCGCTGGCCCGCGACCGCGCGATGCAACGCCAGGGCTGCACCAATGCGGCGCTGTCAGGCGAAGCGCTCGACCTGCATTGCGCACTGGACGCCGGCGCCGCCAAGTTCCTGCAAAGCGCCGCCGCCCGCCTGGGCTGGTCGGCACGCAGCTTTCACCGCGTGCTGCGGATGGCCCGATCGGCCGCCGACCTGGCGGGCGGCGGACCGATCCAGACCGCCCACCTGGCCGAAGCGATTCAGTGCCGGCGCGTGCTCACGGCGCAGTGAGTTGAATGCTCAGCCAGCGGTTCGCGCCGCCTTGAGCGTGTTGCCTTGCACCTCGACGCGCGCGCCCACATGCGGGGCCGTGGCCTGCTCGATGGTGCGCTCGGTGTTGTCGTCCATGCGCACTCGCACCCTGTAGACGGTCTCGCCACGCGCGCGCTTCTCGACTTCATTGCCGGCCACGCCGCCACCGACGGCACCGATCACGGTCATCGCCTTCTGGCCGTTGCCGTTGCCGATCTGGTGGCCGACCACGGCGCCCAGCACACCACCGGCCACCGCACCGAGGCCGGTGGCGTCGCCTTTTCGGTTGACTGCCACCACCGACTCGACCACACCGCAACTCGCACACACCGCAGCCACGCGCGTGGCTGGCGTCGTGGCGGGGGCGGTCGTGGCCCGGGCGGGGCGGGGTGCCGCGGGTTGCGCCGCGGGTTGGGCCGCGGGTTGCGCCACAGCAGGCTGGGCCACCGGCTTCGGCTCAGCCTCCACCGGCTTCGGTGCGGCAAGCGCCACCGGCGCTGCGAATGGCTCCGGCGCGGCGCTCGGCCTCAAGGCGATGGCCGCGGCGGTGGCGATGGACACCAGGCCCAGGACTCCGCCGACGATCCAGCCGGTGGAAGGCTTGGCGCTGCTGACGGCGCCGGGTGACGTGTTGCTGGTCATGATCGATCCTCCAAAAGTTTCGCGGTTGCGGTGGCCGTCGCGGGACGGCGGCGCGTGAGGGCGAGATTAGAGCGTGAGAAGGGCGGCCGCAGCGCCGGGGCGCGTGCATCAGTGGTAACCGAACGTCAGCACCTGCGTGCTGGTGAAGCGGTCATTCACTTGCACGGTCGATCAAGCGATTCAGGCCGTGATGAAACCCAGGTCGCGCTGGAAGTTTTTCAGGTTGGGGAATACCGTGTCCAGATTGGCATCGCTCAGGCCGAACCATTTGCCCAGGCCGGCGCCAAGCTGGTCGACCGAGTTCACCGGCAGAAAGCTGCCCGAACCCACCTCGTCGCTGTGGTTCAGCCCCACGGCGGGGAAGCGGCCATAGATTTCCTTGCCCTTGACCGCCGCGCCGCCCAGCACCAAATGGTGCGCGCCCCAGCCGTGGTCGGTGCCGTCGCCGTTGCTGGTGAAGGTGCGGCCGAAATCGGAACCCGTGAACAGCGTGACCGAGTCGCGCATGCCCATCGTGTTCAGCGTGGTGTCGAAGTAAGCCAGCGCATGCGACAGCCGCGCCATCAGGTCGGCATGGCCGCGGTTCTGGCCGTCGTGGGTGTCGAAGCCGCCCATGCTGACAAAAAACACCTGGCGCTGAACCCCCAGCCCGGCGCGCGCGCCGATGATGCGTGCCACGGTTTGCAATTGCGCGGCCAGGCCGTTGTTGGCGTTGGCGCGCGTCGAGGGCTGCAGGTACTGGGCCGGCGCCACCACGGTGGACGCGTTGAAGGCGGCCTGGAACGTGGCCTGCGCATCGACCGAGCGCTTCACGATCAGCGCATGTTCCTTGGCGAACAGGTGCTGGTTGTCGGCGGTGATGATCGAGCGGAAGCTGGTGGCGGCCGCGGTCGAGCCGAACAGGTTGCCGGTCAAGCCGCCGATGGCCACCGCGCCGCCACCGCCCACCTGGTACTGGAACACCGACTGCCCCGACATGAACACCGCATTGCCCGACGCGGAAATGTTGGTGAACGCGGTGTTGCTGTTGTTGCTGGCCACCAGGTCGCCGAAGCGCCCGCCCCAACCGACGCGCGCGCCTTCGGGCGCCAGCGCCTGCCAGACCGATTGCTGGTCGTTGTGCGAAAACAGTTTCGGCGGCCGCGGCTTGGCGCTGCCGTTGGCCTGGTACTCGGCCTTGGTGAGCGGTGCGATCAGCGGCCCCGTGTTCGCCATCACCGCCAGCCGGCCCTGGGTGAACAGGCCCTGGGCCTCGGCCATGCTCGGGTGCAGCGCAAACGTGCGCGCGTTGTTCTCGGCAAACGCGGTGAAGTTCGGCACGATCGGCAGCACCCCTCCCAGGGCGGCGGGCGACGCTGCCGCCGCCGCAGCGTTGGGCGCGGTTCCCGGTGCCAGCAGCGCAATCGGGTCGGGTGCCGTGCTGCGCACCGTGGTGTAGGCCGTCCACGAGGCGGTGTCGGTGGGCAGGACCATGTTGGCCGAGTCGTTGCCGCCGTACAGGAACAGGCACACGATCGCCTTGTAGCCGGTCGTCTGCGCCACCGCGTTGTTCATGGCCGCCAGGTTGAAGGCGAGCGGCACGCCGGCCGTACCCATCGAACCCGACAGGATGCTGGCCTTGCGCAGAAACTCGCGCCGCGAAGCAAAGGTGTGAGACATGTGAATGCTCCGGGTCACTTCTGGGTCAGGTAGTCGGGCGAGGCCAGCGTCAGGAAGACGGCGATGCTGGTGCGGTCGCGCTTGGCGGTGTCGATGGCGGCCTGGTTGCTCACCACGCCGTTGTTCAGCACCGGCGCCGGGACCGCGCGGCCGGCGACTGCGGCGACGAGCTGCGCTCGCAGCGCGTCGGCCATCTGGCCCGACATCAGCAGCAGGTTCATGCGCTCGACCAGCGCGTCGGCGTTGTCGGCCACGGCGAGTTCGGCGGCATAGTTCTGCTGCACGTCGCGCGCGGCGCTGGGCGTGACCCAGCCGCGCATGTAATTCAGGTAGCCCGCCACCGACACCTCGTGCGCCAGTTGCAACTCCGGCGCGGTCAGGCCGGCCGCGGCCAGGCTGGTGTTGGGCGGCGTGTAGCCGGTGCGGAAGAAGTTGAACACGGTGGGTGAGCGCATCGGCGTCTGGCCCAGGCGGGAGGCCGGGTCGTCGGTGTTGTCGATGCCGAGGAAGCGCCCGCTGGTGGACGTGCTGTTGAATGCGCGCATGAAATGCGCCAGGCGCAACACCGGCTCGCGCAACTTGCCGAAGCGCATGTCCGACGGGTTGTGGGTGCGCGCCTCGGTGTCCAGCAGGATCGCGCTGACCACGGCTTTCAGATCGCCGCGCACACCGCTGCCGTTGTCGTTGAACCGAGCCGCGACACGAGCAACGTAGGCCGGGCTCGGGTTGCTGGTCACCAGGCGCTGGATCAACAGCTTGCCGATGTAGGGGCCGGTGTTCGGGTGCTTGAACAAGGTGTCGAGCGCGACCTTCATGTCGCCCTCGGGGTCGGGCGTGGTCTGGGCCGCAATGCTCGCACCGAGAAAGTTCTTGGCGCTGATCGAGTGGTGGTCGGTGTTGGCGGTGTAGCGGTTGTAGGCCTGCATCGGCTGCCAGTCGCGCTCGGCGTTGGCGTTGCCGCCGTTGAAGCGCGAGGCGGTGCGATCAGTCAGGTTCGGGCCCGCATACCAGCTCCAGCCGGTGAACACCTTGGCCAGCCCGACGATGTCGTCATGCGTGTAGGTCTCGAGCGGCACGCCGGCGGCGTCGGTCTTCGGCGTGCCATCGGGGTTCAGCTGGAACAGGCCGATCGAGAACAGCTGCATGACCTCGCGGGCGTAGTTCTCGTCGGGCGCGCGGGTGGCGCTTTCCTTCTGGCTGCGCAGCATCGTCAGGTAGTTGCCCATCATCGGGTGCAGCGTCACCTCCTCGATCAGGTTGCGGTAGTTGCCGAACGCGTTCCTGGCCAGCATGTCGTAGTAGGTGGCCACGCCCAGCGGGCGGTTGCCCAGGTTGGCGTCGGCGAACGAGACCACGAAGATTTCGGACAGCGCAAACGCGACGCGCTGGCGCAGCTGGTCCGGCCCGGTCACCGCCTGCGCCCACCACGACTCGTAGAAGTTGCTCGGGCTCAGCGTTCCGTTGCTGGCCACGAGGGCCGCCGCCTGCGCCTCCATGTAAGTGCGATGGGGTGTCTGCGGACGCGCGAACTGGTCGGCCAGCCAGGCCGCATAACCCTGCTGCACGAGGCTGGCGCTGTCGGCCTCGGTCGGCCCCATCGTGGCCTGGGCCAGAAAGCGCGACGCCTCGGCCTGGGTCGGCGGGGGCAGCGCCGGAGCGTCCGAATCGCTGCTGCCGCTGCTGCCGCCGCTGCCACCGCTGCCGCACGCCACCAGCACACCCAGCGCCGCGCCGCAAACGGCCAGGCCAACGCCACGCGCCAACCAGCGGGCCAGCGCCAGCCTGTCCAGCATTGATTTCATGTCGAACCCTCCGCACACACCACACGTCGGCGTGAAGTCATCACAAGCCCTGCTCCGGTTCATTGAATCGTCCGCGCCCGCAAAGCCGAAGCCTGCAACGCCCCCGCGCGGATTGTTGTCGAGCGATTCCGCGCTTGTCGCCGACTGTTTGCTCTCGACGAAGCTCTTACATGCCGATGCAATGGGCGCGCCGGCGAGAGCGCCATGGCAGCCATTCGCGGCGCTGTTGTAAGCACACGCATCGCGCGATACCGCTCGGCACAGCTTGAAACGCGCCACCTCGGGCGCGGCCGATAGAGTCGCCTCATGCTTGCAACTCCTTCGATGCAGCGCTTGTGCTTCGCCCATGAAAGCGCCTTCGTCGTGCCCGCCGAGGCCCTGGGCGAACAAGGCATGCACGCCGCGTGGGCCGCCTGCCTGTTGGCCGAGGGCCGGCTGACCGCGCCGCAACTGCGCTGCCTGGAACACGGTTTTGCGCTCTGCTGGCAACGCTGCCGCGAGCTGTTCGCGCAGGCGCCGGCGTCGTGGTTCCCGCCGCGCCAGGTCAACCTGCTGCTGGTGGCCGACCCTTGCACCGTGCCGCCCTGCTTCGATCCCTTCGGCGGCACCACGTCGATGCTCTACCTGTCGGACCTGGACACCGATGCCGAGTACGTGGCCTACCTGTTGATCCACAACGAGCGCGTCTCGCTGCAGCGTTCGATGCGGGCCGCGCTGATCTGCAACCTGAGCTATTGGCTGGGGCGCGACGACGCCAGCCTGCTGGCCTTCAGCCAGGCCGCACACCGGGCCCTCCGCCCCGACGCGCGTGTGTTCACCCGGCTGGCCGACGCCTTCGACTGGATCCGCACCCTGTGCCACGACCCGTTGCGCCCGCCGGCCGACAACGCGGCCGCGTCGTATCTGCGCGTCGCCGGCGCCGACCTGTTCGTGCCGAAGCCGCTGCAGTGGCCGCTGATGAGGCTGTGCGTCGACGCGGAGGCGGCGCTGCGCGGCGCCGTGCAGGCCTCGACACCGGTGCGCCGCGCCGGCTCGACCGGATCGCTCGATCGCTTGTGCGACTGGCTGCTGCAGGCGCGCGCGCATGCCATCGTCACGGCCGCGAGCGGCGAGGCCGTCTGGGCGCCAGCGGCCACCGACACCCGCCCCTTGCGCAGTGCGCTGCGCGGCGCCACCGACGATGCGCTGGCGAGCCTGCAGCGCGACCTGCGCGTCGTGCACGAACGCAGCCGGACTTTTCTCGATGCGCTGCGCGACCCGGCCTCGTTGCCGCGCCACTGCGCCGTGCTGCAAGCGGGTGATGGCGCCTATCTCGACGCCGCGCGGCAGGCCGTCGTGTACGAGCTGAAACAACCCGGCTTCGATGCGACCACCCCACCACCTGGCGAACAACCTCGGCCTGGTCGGTGAGCTGGCGCGCTACGCCTTTGAAGTGCACTACCTCGCGCTGGCGGGCATGCCGCGCGCGTACTTCTTCCGCACCTCGCGCTTCGGCGCCTACTTCATTGACAGCGGCCTTGTCAGCGAGGCCGACACGCACGCCCTGTTCGACGCCGCCGCGCGCGTGCTCGCGTGTTACGCCATCGACGAGTCGAAGCTGGCCTTGCCGGCGCCGCAGGGCCAGGTCAGAAGCGCGCGGCGCAGCCCTCCAGCCGGCGCTCACCCAGGCGCGCCACCACGCGCGCGCCATACGCGGTTTCCGCTTGCAGGTCGTTGCACGGTTGCTCGACCAGCTCCAGCGCCATCGGGGCGCCCCCGTCGATCGACTTCGCGCTGAATTTGCGAGACGGCTTGCCCGCGTCAGCGGTGTGCGGCGCGACGGCGGAAAAGCGTTCCGGCCGCGCCCCCACGACCTCGAGCCGCGCGCCGGCGGGGGTGGCTTGCAAGCGCCAGGCCGGCATGCCGCCGACGGCCCACAGACGCACCTGTTCAGGCAGCGCCGGGGGTGCCGCCGCACACGACGGCACGTGCCCGATGGCGCGCTGAAACTGCCGCGCTGTCATCAACGTGCCCAGCGCGTCACCGCGAAATTCAACGTACAGCGGCCGGGCCGGATCGAGCCTGACCTCGCGCACCGCGCCGATGCCGATGCCGAGCGCGCGGCCGGCCGTCTTGTCCTGCAGCATCAGGGCCTGGGCCGCGGGCAGCGCGGCGTCGCAGCGCTGGAACACCAACCCGCCGGCCACGCCATCGCTGACGAATCCGCGCTGCTGCGGCGGCGCGGCCGGCGCGGCGAGGCCCGGCATTGAAAACAACAGCGCGGCCACGCCGAGCACCGCGCCCCACGATGGCCCGCGCGAACGGGCCGCCACGTCGGCTTCCATCGTGGCCCGATTCACAGGTTCGGGTAGCCGGTGGTTGCGGCCGGGTTGAAGAAGTCGAACGCTTCGTCGGCCGCGACCTTGAGGTTGAACTTGGGATCGGCGGTCTCGATGCCCAGGTACTTGCGCATCGCGGCATGGATGTGGCGTGGCCGGATCACCTTGCCGGCCGGCTCGACCGCGCCGGTGGCGGTGTTGATCATCTGCTGCTCGTGCTTCGGGCCGCTGGCGCCGAAGACGCGGTTGCCCCAGGCCGGGTTGGCCTCCATCAGGATCTGCGTGCCCACCGCCCAATGGTCCTTGCCGTTGCCGTTGTTCAGGCCGACGCGGCCGAACTCGGAGTAGATGCGCAGCATCACGCGGTCGCTGATGCCCAGGTCGGTCGACTTCTGCCAGATGTAGTCGACCATGTCGGTCAGCCGAGGCAGCGCATTGGCGTAGACGTTGGCCAGGTCGTTGTGGCCATCGAAGCCGCCGGTCGACAGCTGGAGGGTCGACGTGATGCCGGCCTGCGCGGCAATCAGCCCCACGTGCGCCTGCGTGAAGGTGTCGAACGTGGCCGGCGTGAACTGCGCCACCCGCTGCAGCAGCGCGCGCGACTCGGACGAGCCGACGAACTGCTCCACCACCGTGCGCGAGCGTGGCAGCAGGTCGGCGCGCGCCTGCATCGCCTTCATGCGTTCGGCGCGCACCGCCAGCGTGCGTGTCACATCGGCCTGTTTCATCAGGTCGTTGGTGGCCGATGCGGCGTTCGGTTGCGTGAGCGCGCGCAGCGCGTTGCCATCGGGCATCGGCGTGGGTGGCACCAGGCCGGCGCTGGTGCGAAAGCCGCCCGAGTTGAGCCACGGCATCGGCATGCCCTTGCCGTGCACCGACGCGAACAACTCCGAGATGTTCGGGTAGCCCATGTCGAGCCGGCCGGTGGCGTGCGCCCGCGCTCCCTCGTCATGGCCGTTGGTTTCACTGTGCACGCCGTTGATGACGAGCATGCGGCGGAAGTGGGCGTTGAAGAATGCCGCGTTGTTGCCCATCGGCGCGAAGCGGATGTTGCCCGCCACGCCGGCCGGTGTGCCGGCCGCAGCGTAGTTGTTGATGGTGCCGTCCTTCTCGCGCGGGTCGGCCCACGAACTCTGGTCGATGCCGCCGTCGGCATGCACGTTGATGAGGATCTTGCCGCTGTAGATGCCGGCGGTCTGCGCTTGCGCCTCGGGGATCAGCGCCCACGAGGGAATGACCACGCCACCGGCGCCGGCCATCCTGAGGAAATCTCTGCGTTGCATTTGAACTGCTCCTTGAATGTGGGGGGGGCACGCGCAGCCCGCAGCCGCGCATGCGAAGGCCATGTCGTGAACCTATTCGTACAGGAACTTCGGGTCGCCGATCATGTAGGCGATGACCGCGGACCAGGCACGCCCCGTGTAGGCGGCGTCGTTGCCGTTGTTGTAGGCGCAGTTGACCGGCTTGGCGGGCGCCGTGGCGCGATCGCCCCAGACGTCGGTGAACAGCTTCAAGGTGCGCTGCACTTCCTCGTCGGTGGCCGGCACGTCGTCCTTCCACAGCGCCTTGTGCAGGTGGCGGATGTTGGCCACGATGGCATCGCGGCCCGCGGTCGAATCCGGCGTGTCGGCCAGGGTGACCGACGGGAACAGCAGGCGGCTGGCCACCGGCTTGTCGAAGTCGCCCTTGGCGAAGGTGCAGCTGCGCACGGCCGCGAGCCGGTCGATCGCGATGCTCTGCATCATCGTGTGCGACTTGGCGCGGTTGACACGCTGGTTGCCGTCGAAGTCGCCATAGTTCAGCCCCATGCCGGCATACGGGTTGTCGAACTCGTTCCAGCCCTGCCCCACCAGGCCGATCAGCTTCTGGTTCAGCTGCGACGGCGTCAGCATGTTGGCGCTGGCTATGTCGTGCAACTCGGTTGCCCGGGCGGCGTTGAGCGCGCTCGCCCGGTCGGCGCGGAACCACTGGCTCAGCACCAGGTCGACCAGCAAATCGCGCACGTTGTAGGTGCCGTTGCCGCGGTCGGTGGCAAAGCGCGCGGCGATCGCCTTGAACTCGTCGTTTTGCGCCGTGTAGGCGGCCAGCATGCCGGCGTACTGCGGGCTGGTCTGGTCGAACGGCGCCTTCAGCGGCGCGCGGCCGAACAGCCCCTCGTACCAGAAATGGACCGCGCCGAGCGCAAAGCGCGAATCACTGGCGACCTGCTGGCCGAGCCACTGCAGCGCGGTCGGGTTGCCGGTGAAGCCGCCCGGCATCGGCGTGGCGCCGAAGCCCGGCGCCTTGGCGTCGCGGAACCAGTTGTCGCCGGCCTGGTAGTAAGCCTTGCCGTCGGCGTCTTTCGGGTAGTTGCCTGACCGGTAGGTGGTGGGCAGCGCGTGGTTGACGTTGTTGGTGTTGACCGACAGAAAGCGGTTGCGCTCGTTCCAGTTCTGGAATCCCGCGGCGATCGGGTCGATCACGTCGTGGCACACCGCGCAAGCCGGGTTCTCCATCGTCGGCAGCTTGAACTTGTTGCCGCCGTCGTCGAGCGGCCGCACCGCCAGCGCACTCACATCGGTGGCCAGGAACTGCTTGAACATCACATTCACGCGGTGCCGGTTGCGGTTGGTGTCGGTGGTGGCAAAACGCTGCAGCCAGGGGTGGGTGGACAGCACGCCCGCATGCTCGCGGTTGCCGCCCAGGCGCGCGCTCGGCAGCGTGGCCGGGCGCCACTCGGTGTCGTCGTCCTTGTTGGTGAAGGCGCCTTGCACCGTGGCCCCGAGGAACTCGGCGAGCACACCGTTGACGACCGTGTAGTTGCCGGCCACCACCTCGGTGTAGGGCCGGTCGGCCTTGACGATGTACTTCATCAGCTCGATCGGCTCGCGCCTGGCCGCCGCATCGAATCGATTGCGCACGGTGTTCGCCGCCTGCGTCACGTTGGCCGCGCCGAGCACCGCGCCGGCGGTCGGAAAGTCGGCTGCGTTGTAGCCCATGTTGTTGCCACGAACCACCACACCCGGGCTCAGGAAGTGGGTGTCGCCGACGTCATTCAGGAAGCGATCGAACACCGGCCCCTGCATGTAGCCGCGGATCGTCGCGCGCAGCGCGGGCACGCCGGCTGCGGCGGCAGTGGTTTCGTCGGCGGTCGGGTTGCGCCCGGCAAACAGGACCGAGGCCTTGTTGAGCACCGTGCTGTCGTTGACGAACGCCACGCCCGACCAGAACCCGCCGGCCGCGGCGCCCCCACCCGGCGCCGGCCCGGCCACCGCGGTGACGCAGACCTGCTGCGCCATTTCGGGAATCAGCGCCGCCATGTCCTTGTACGGCTTCGAGCCGGCATCGACAAAAGGCTTGCCGCCGGTGTGCGCCGGCATGCCGATCGATTTGGCCAGCAGCACGTCGCCCGAGCCCTTGGTGTAGTCACGCAGGATGTTGTAGTTTTGCAGTTCGGAGCCCGCCGCCACGAACACCAGCCCGGTCCCGCCGGCCACGCGCCCCTGGGCGTGACAGGTGGTGCAGCTGTCGCTCAGGCTTTTCCACACGCTGCCGGTGAACACCGCCGGTGCGCTGGTGCAGGCCGACGCCACCACCGCGTTGGGTGACGACGTATCGCCACCGGTGTCGCTCGAGCCCGAGCCGCATGCGGCCAGCAAGCCGACGAACAAGCCGCTCAGCGCGACGCCAAACACCCGTGTCGCGCCCGTGCCCGCTGGCTCGGGCCGCGAGTGCGTTGGGCCGCACGGCCGCACGAACGCAAGATGACCTGGAATCATGACTACCTCCTCCATGTTCGATGCACCGTCCTCATGGGACTTGCCGAAAAGCAAGCCCGGAACGTGATCGAAATGTGGCGCGCGGCGCTCAGGAAGTCGTCAACTGTTTGTTGTCGATCAGAGTCTTACAGGCCGTCGCAGGTGGGGTGGCGCAGCGACCGGAAATCGTCATCCGGCCACGGCGCTTGTGTAAGTACAAGCGTCGCGCGGAAAGACTTTCGCAACGTGTCGCCCGGCGCGGCGGCGGGCACAGGCCAGAGGCCAGAGGCCTCAAGTCAACGCGGCCAGCGCGCGCCGCACCTGGGCCACCGGCTGCTGGCTGCGGCGGGCCCAGTCCTGCAACTGGTCGTCGCCGATCTTGCCGACGTTGAAGTACACCGCCTGCGGGTGGGCCAGGTAGAAGCCGCTGACGCTGGCGGCGGGCGTCATCGCCATGCTCTCGGTCAGCGCCATGCCGATGTCGGCGCAGTTCAGCACCCGGAACATGTCGGCCTTGACGGTGTGGTCTGGGCACGCCGGGTAGCCCGGCGCGGGGCGGATGCCGCGGTACTTTTCAGCGATCAGGTCGGCGTTGCTCAAACCATCGTCGGCCGTGTAGCCCCAGAACTCGGTGCGCACGCGCTGGTGCATGCGCTCGGCAAAGGCTTCGGCCAGCCGGTCGGCGAGCGCCTTGAGCATGATCGCGCTGTAGTCGTCATGGTCGTCCATGAACTGCTGTTCCTTCTTCTCGATCCCGATCCCGGCGGTGACCGCGAACAGGCCGATGTGGTCGGCCACGCCCGAGCCCTTGGGGGCGATGAAGTCGGCCAGGCAGCGGTTGGCGCGCTTCACACCGTCGACCACCGGCCGCTCGGACTGCATGCGCAGGCCGCGCCATGTCATCAGCACCTCGGTGCGTGACGCGTCGGCATAGATCTCGATGTCGTCGTCGTTCACCGTGTTGGCCGGGTACAGCGCGATCACGCCGTTGGCGCTGAGCCAGCGGCCTTCGATCAGCCGCTTCAACATGCGCTGGCCGTCGCTGTGCACACGGCGCGCCGATTCGCCAACGATCTCGTCGGTCAGGATCGCGGGGTAGGCGCCGGCCAGGTCCCAGGTCTGGAAAAACGGCGCCCAGTCGATGCAGGCGGCAATCTCGGCCAGGTCTTGATTGCGCAACACGCGCCGGCCGGTGAACTTCGGCTGCGGCGCGACGTGCGCGGCCCAGTCGATAGCCGTCTTGTTCGCACGCGCCTGGCCCAGGCTCACCAGCGGCGTGGCCTTTTTGTTGGCATGCTGGTCGCGGACCCGAACGTAGTCGGCGTTCAACTCGGAGATGTAGGCCGCCGCCCGCTCGTCGCTGAGCAGCTCGCTGCACACGCTGACCGAGCGGCTGGCATCGGGCACGTAGACCACCGGGCCTTCGTAGTGCGGCGAGATCTTGACCGCGGTGTGGACCCGGCTGGTGGTGGCGCCACCGATCAGCAGCGGGATCTTCTTGATGCGGAAGTAGTCGTCGCGCTGCATTTCGGCGGCCACGTG
>JANORB010000031.1:0-5703 GCA_031415135.1 Methylibium sp. | reverse complement strand
CTCCACCAGCCCCAGCACGCGCGCTTGTGGGAACGCACTCTGACCTCGTGAGGCTGCCGGATAGCCGAAGAACTCGGCGTTGGCCGCTTCGTCGGCCACCTCCATGCAACTGCCGTCCACCGCCATGACGCGCAGGCCCCGATACCACGCCCCCGGCGCACCAGGTGGGGCCAGTGGGCGCAGCACCCGCTGCGCGAGTTGCTCCATCACCTCGGGCCCCAACCGGCTGCGCGCTTGCGAGATGGCCGACTTGCTCGCCTGCACCGCGCCGGCCTTGCCGCCGCTCAACCACTGCAAGCCCTCGCACACCACGCGCAGCTGTTGGCGGTTGTGAGCCAGCGCACAAATCTGGCTGTGAGACCGCGTTTTAATGGCTGGGCCAGATGAGGTTTGATCGGCGCCGTTGGCGTGGTGACTGGCAGCAGTCCTGGCGCCATGCCGTCGATCAGAACGGCACGTCGTCTTCGTCGATGCTTATGTCGTCTGCCGCGCGGACTGCCGTGCCGCGTTCATCACGCAGCACCTGCTGGATCTGCAGGCCGTAGCGGGCCCAGACCTTCTCGCGCAATTCGTCCAGGATCTCGAAGAGCGCGACGGCCTGCTCAGGCGACCAGTGGGTGGGCAGCGCGATCGAGCCGGCTGCCACGCGATGCCGAGTGAAGTCGATCTGCGCTGGCACGGCACGCCGACGCCTCACGACTTGCCTGCCTTGGGGCGCGCCGAGCGGCGCTGCTCGGCCTTGAGCGCGGCGCGCGCCTTGGCCTCCTTGAGCCGGTAGGACTCACCCTCGATGGCCACCACCTCGCAGCGGTGCACCAGGCGGTCGATCAGCGAGACCGTGCATGCCGCGTTGGGGAACACCTCGCCCCATTCCTTGAAGGCCCGGTTGGTGGTGATGACGGTGCTCTTGTTCTCGTAGCGCCGGCTGATCAGCTTACGTCAGACGCAAGATGAGCAGCTTCAATGTTCGCCATCGCGGCGAGTGCCTGCACCAGCCACATCAGCCAAAGCCGGCGCTCCGTATCTGAACAGTATTGTACTTAAACCTTGCGTCCCGGCCTGTCGCAGACTGACCGGACTTGTCCGCATCACAAAGGTAGCGCCCCTATGAAAACCGTCACAAAGGGATCAGTCGCGTCCTGACCTGACCCCGCTTGACGTGGAGGGTGTGCTCGGGGTGGGAAATGATGGCAAAGGTGCGGCGGCGGCGCACTTCTTTGTCAAGCGCGCTCGGGGTCGGGTCGGGCATGGGTGCGCGGCCCGGGCTTCGTGCCACCTCATCAAAACCCAGGATTATCGGCGGCTCGCGATCCGAACCGGGCCTGCGCTCAAGACGGCTCGACAAAGGGGCGCACCTTGTCGAGCACGCGCTTGACATAGGCTTGCTGTTCGCCCACCGGTGCGGCGTGCTGCAGCGCCTGCGCCGCCGCCTGCATGCCGGCGCCGCGCAGCATCACCCACGCCGCCAGGTATTGCGCGGCGAGGCAACCCCCGGCCGTGGCAATCGGTCCGCGCGCATGAAAAGGTTCATCGAGCACCCGCACCCCGGTCTCGACCAGCCAGGCCCGCGTGCTGGGGTCGGTGCATGCCGGCATGTCGGCCAGCAAGCCCAGCCGCGCGAGCAGCAACGCGCCGGAGCATTGCGCGCCGATGAGCTGACGCAACGGATCGAGCTGAAGCCGGTCCAGCGCGGCGCCGTTGCGGCCGCGGTCTTCCGCGATGGCCCGGGCGTAGATGCCGCTGCCGAAGATCACCGCGTCGGCTTCGTTGGCAAACTCAAGCGGCTGCTGCGCCTGGACAGTCACGCCATTCATTGATGTGACATGCGGCGCGGGGCTCGTGATCTCGGCCTTCCAACCCAGCGAGCCCATGTGGTTGAGCAGGCCCAGCGCGATGAAGGAATCGAGCTCGTTGAAGCCGTCGAAGGTGACGATGGCAATTCGCATGATGGACCCGTCCTTCGTTTTGCGGGAACGGCTGGCGCGTTCGAGCCAGCACAGGTTTGCTAGGGGAGTGACTTGGTGGACCCACTTTCCCCATAATGCGCTTGCAGGTCAACGCCGTCGCGCCCGAGTCCGGACAAGCGCCGAAAAGGTCACAAACAGATGGGTGTGCATCGCTGGATTTGTCGCTCGCCAAGTCGATACTGGCATACCAAGGCGAACTCAAGAATGAACGGTTCCGGCAGCATGGCTTGTTCAACGATAGACCACCTCGCCCCATGAAGCGCGGGCTTGATGGGTCCGGCCGTGGTGGGAGGCAACCCGACGCCGTCATTCCGCGGTGCACGCGGGCTGGCGATCGAGCACGAGAAAAAGGCAGTGCAACCCGTGCCGGATCGCCAATTCACGGTTGCATCTCGTGTGGCGATGACGGTCCGCAACCACCGGGTCAAACTCTGGCTGGCCTTTCCCCTCGGGCCGACAATTGATGAAATCCCTCACCAATGCCCTCCATGTGGGGGGCTCGATGCAAGATCACGCCGTCGCTCACGATCACATTGCGCCGTCCGCCGGGCCGGCATGTGAGGTCGAGACATGATCGGATTTCGTGCCTGGGTGCTGCGCGCGCTGGCGTCCGGCGTCTTTGGTGGCGGGGCCGCCTCGCGCCTGCCCATCCTGATGTACCACCGGGTGATGGAGCGGCCCGACCCGATGATGCCGGACATGCCGGACGTGACTTTTGTCGACGACCAGTTCGAGATCATGCGCCGGGTGTTCACCGTGCTCCCGCTTGAAGAGGCAGTCGAGTTGCTCGCGGCCGGCCGCCTGCCGCCGCGTGCGGCTTGCATCACTTTCGACGACGGCTACCGTGACAACTACGATGTCGCCCTGCCGCTGCTCAAGCGTCATGGGCTGAGTGCCACGTTCTTCGTGGCCTCGGGCTTCGTCGACGGCGGGCGCATGTTCAACGACACCGTCATCGAGGCGGTTCGCCGATTGCCGTCCGCAGCGCTCGACTTGACGGGTTGGGGGATCGGTCAGTTTGCCTTGTCCGACCTCGCTTCGCGGGCCCGGGCGGCCGACCGAATCGTTGCCGGCATCAAATACTTCAAGCCGGAACTGCGCGACCGCTTCTGCGACGAGCTGGCCGCAAAGGTCGGAGAGCCGCTCCCCGACGATCTGATGATGAGTTCCGAGCAGGTGCGCGACATGGCGGCCGAGGGCATGTCGATCGGTGGCCACACGGTGACGCACCCGATCCTCACTGAAATCGAGTTGCCCGCCGCACGCGACGAACTCTTGCGCGACCGCGAAGCCCTGTCGGCGATGGTCGGCAAGGCGCCCACGTGCTTTGCTTACCCGAATGGCAAACCGGGCAGTGACTATGTGCGCGATCACGTCGATCTGGTCATGCAGTGCGGTTACCGATCGGCGGTCTGCACGGCGTGGGGCATCCCGTCGCAGTCGACCGACCGCTACCAGTTGCCGCGCTTCGGCCCTTTCGATCGTGTTCCTGAAATGCTGGTCGCGCGAACCATGCGCATGGCCATGCGCCCCACTGTAAAGCTGGTATGAATCGACTTCTGTTCTCGGCTGCGCTGCCTTGCGCGCCGCGCGCTCCCCGGTCGGCCTGTGCGCCGACCCAAGAATCGGCCCATTCGGGAAAGCGGCCGGCATGTCGCTGATCGGTGTCAGCCTCGAACCGCCTCTCGATCCCCGCAGTTGGTCCGGTTCTTCGCATCACCTCTTCGGCCAGTTGATGCAATTGGGTGTTGTGCGCGACGCCCTGCACGTCCGACCGGCGCCTTGGCGGGAACGGCTGCTTCAGATCGAATCCTTCGCCTGGCCGCGTGAGCGCTGGCGCGCGCGATACAACGCCAGCCCGGCGCGCTTTCGCATGCTCAGCGCCTGCGCGCGCGAGGCCGTGCGCGGCGCTGGGTCAGCCGGCGGCGTGTTGCAGATCGGCGCTCGCATGTCGGTGGCCGGCAAGGGAATGGCGCCGGTGTTCGGTTACCACGACGGCAATGCCGCCTTGCGTTATCGCCATTTCGACCAGGGGCTGATCAGCTCGTCCAGGCGCGACCGGCACCTGGCCTGGGAGGGGCAGGTCTACAGCGGCATGCGCGGCATCTTTCTGATGAGCTCATGGCTGGCATCGTCGTTCATGAAGGACTTCGGAATTCCGGCCTCGCGCCTGCATGTGGTCGGAGCGGGCATCAATTTCGCTCAGTTGCCGGTCCCCATGGCGCGCGACTTCTCGCGGCCGCACTTCCTGTTTGTCGGGAAGGAGTTCGAGCGCAAGGGTGGCCCGGTGTTGCTGGAAGCGTTTGCCCAGGCAAAGCGCGCATTGCCGCACGCCCGGCTCACCATCGTCGGGCCGGCGTCAATCCCTGCGGCCGGGCCGGGGGTTGAATGCGCCGGCTTCTTGTCCAAGTCCGATCCGGCCCAGGCCGCGCGGCTGCTGGCGCTTTTTGGCGAAGCGACGACCATGGTGTTGCCGTCACTGTATGAGCCGTTCGGCATCTCGCTGCTGGAAGGAATGGCCAATGGCATGGCGTGCCTCGCCGTCGACCGGTGCGCGATGCCGGAGATCGTGCAGCATGGGCGCACCGGGGTCATCGTTGCCGCCGGCGACCCGGTTGCTTTGGCGCGTGGAATGGTCGAGATTGGCAGCCAGCCCGAGATGGCCGCCGAGATGGGCCGGCTGGGCCGGTTGAGGGTGGAAGCGGACTACACCTGGCCGGCAGTCACCCGGCGGATGCGCGACGTCTTGCGCGACGAGTATCGACTGGTCGAGTGAGGTCGTGACGCGGCAGTGAGGCAGGGGCTCCGGCCGCCGCCGAGTCGGCATGCTGGCCAGCGGGCAAGTTTGCCCTCACATCCACCGAGCCCCATCCGCACGGCGGCTACTCTTGCGACGCGGCAAACTAGGGATTCTTGAAGCGTTCGGTTACAGCTCCAATCAGCAGTTCTTCGGGGTGTTCACTTCATCGTGAAATACTCACGCAGACTGGCCTGGGCCCGCCCCCGGCTGTGCCGTTTCTGCCCGTTGCAGATTGATGGTTGTCGCTCAAGTCCAGGAGGGATGTATTTCCTCTGCACGGTAAGGAAGTTTCCATGAAGACGGGTCGCAAAGTTCGCCTTGGTCATTTGCTCCAGTTCGCCGTTTGCACCATTTGCGCTGTCAGCCTTGTGGCTTGCGGAGGGGGCGACCAAGCCGCAGCCACGGTGGGCGGTGCCGATTCGCCGGCCGCCGCGCCCGGCCCGGCGCCATCACCGGTCGGCCCGATCCAGAACCCCATCCTGTTTGCGGCCCAGGCGCCCACGCTGGGCGACTTCGCGAGCCGCGGGTCCACCTTCGGCAACCACCGCGCCGACGTGAACCGCGTCATCCGCGGCGGCGATCTGATGATTCGCTACCCCGACGGCTCGCTGCGCAACCTCACCAAGGAAGCCGGCTTCGGCATGGAAGGCTTCCAGGGCGACAAGGCCATCGCGGTGCGCGAACCGTCGGTGCACTGGAGCGGCCAGAAGGCCTTGTTCAGCATGGTCGTGGGTGGCGCGGCGGTGCAGTTCCAGTTCGGTAATCACGTCTGGCAGATGTATGAGGTCTCCGGCCTGGGCAAGGGCGAAACGGTTTCGATCACCAAGGTGGCGAACCAGCCCGCAAGCTACAACAACGTCTCGCCGCTGTACGCCACGGACGACCGGGTGCTGTTCACCTCGGACCGGCCGCGCAACGGTGAGGCTCACCTGTACC
>JANORB010000030.1:0-36369 GCA_031415135.1 Methylibium sp. | reverse complement strand
AAGCAACAGTCGGATTCATGGCCAAGGACCTTCCCCGTGAATATTGAGTTCGGCATGAGCGCTCTGTCGAATCGCCGAACAACACTGAGCTTCGCGGATTGCCGTCAGCGTGTGGGCTGACGATCAGTGTGGGTTCGCCGTAGCAGCCAGCACGACGCACTCTATCGAAGAACGCGCGCGGGCGTGGTCGAGGGCCTTGCGCCGCTCACGTCATTGGTTTGGGCTCCGCCGGCTCAACCGCCTGGCCGTTCACGAACGATCGACCATCCTTCACCTCGATGAGCAAGTCGCCAAACTTGCTCTCCCCAGACGTATCGCAGCACCCCCTCCGCCGTCAGGGGCAGGTCGGCTTGCGGGCTGGCTTCTGGTCGAGCGAGGATATCTGGAAGTAGCGCTGCGTTCACGGCGAATTGATCCGCGGACCACGCCATCAACGATGGCCGATGGTGCTGGGTCGAAGGTCAGAGCCAGATCCAGATCCGGCGCAACCACGCAGGCGCGCGGACAGGGCTGGGTCGATAGAGTTGGCGGTACGTTGACTGCATGGTCGAGCCTCTGGAAAACAGAAACTGTACGCCCAACCAGTGCTGTAAGCAAGAACAGCTATGCTGATGGCTGCCTCGTCATAGGCCGTCGAGACTATTGGCTGGTCTTCGCACAGGTAGGCCGCCGTGTCTGTCGAATATATTTGACAGCCAGAGTTGGCCTTGCTAGTCTTTCCGCATGTCGTCGCCAATTTTCGAACTCAGCACAGCCGTGCGTACGCGACGGTCGGATATGGGTCTGACCCAGATCGCGCTCGCCGCGCTCAGTGGCCTGTCGCGCGCTACCGTCAATCAGGTGGAAAAAGGGACGATCAAGGACCTGAGTTTGACCAGGGCTGCCAGGTTGCTGGACGTGCTTGGTCTGTCGGTGGTCATCGCGACTCCGCGCCCGCGTCCCGCGAGGCGCGAGCATGAGAAGGAAAGGAGCGGGGCCTTGGACATCGCTGCGCGAACGGCCAGCGTCAGCTACAAAACGTCCGTCAGCGCGACTCAACTGCGCAAGGCTTTGACCTCCGGCACACCGACGCCTGCGTTCCTTCCCCATGTGTACGCCTTGCTCGACGAGGCCCCGGTGTCCTTGCTGGCGTCGGTGGTGGAGCAATTGCACCGGGAGGAAGGCGTTGAGCGTGCTCAGGTCTGGAAGCTAATGCGCGAGTTGGCTCACAGGCTCAAGAGCAGCCGCGAGATTTGGCGATGAGCATTCCCGACATGGGCAAGCCCGGCGTGTGGAGGGAGTTGTTTCCTCACGCGTTGGCACTGATGGCCAGCCTTGAGGAGCACGTCCATCAGCCCTCGTGGACCTTCGGCGGCGGGACCGTGCTGATGCTGCGAATTGGACACCGCCAAAGCAAGGACATCGACCTCTTTGTGCCAGATCCCCAGTATCTGGGGTACCTCAATCCGAGGCTGAGCGACGCAGCCGAGCAGATCACGACCGACTACGAAGAGAACGCGGAGTTCATCAAGCTGTTCCTGCCCGCGGGGGAGATCGACATCGTCGTGGGTACGCCGTTGACCGAGCAACCCTTCGATCTGGTGTGGCACGCTGGTCGGGAGATCAAGGTCGAAACCTGTGCGGAGATCATCGCGAAGAAGATGTGGCATCGCGGCGATCGCGCCAAAGCCCGGGATCTGTACGACCTGTGCGCGGTGGCCGACGCGGAACCGCAGGCCATTGACCTCGCTGCGCCATTCCTTGCCAAGCATGGCTCGGCCTTCCTTGCGCAGCTGCAAGAGCGAGCGGAGTTCGTAGAAGCAGAGTTTGACGCGATCGACGCCATCGGATTCCGGCGCTCATTCGAAGCATGCCTCGCGCAAAGTCGGGACATCATCGAGCCCATGCTGCCGGCTGCGTAACGCACCTGGGTGACCAACACAAAACGCAAGGGGCGCTGACTGAGTATTCCGATGAATTCCGCCACCGATTCCAGTTCAAAGGCACCAGTGTTTCCGATTCAAACCCGCCACCGTTTCCGCTCCGCTTCCGCCACCCACTTTCCATGCCCGTGTCCGACCGCGTCCAGCGCAGAGTTGTCCACGGTGGAGTGCGGGCGGCGCTTGCGACAAACGCGCGACCGCCGCGGTGGGCAACTCGTGTTCAGCGACCAGAATGCGTGCTTTAGCCTGCGCTGTATTCATTCAGACCGGCTCGACCACTGTCAGCAATGTGTCGCGGAGCAGGCCATCGCGTGGCCGTTCCCTATGGCTCCACCCGGCCAGCAGCCGCTCGCGACGGTCCGCTTCGGATGCTGCTGATCCGTTGCACTCTCACTCAAGCCCAGCCGGAAATCGGACGGGCTTGCTCTTTCAGTCCCTGCTGAACGCTCGCGCGGCGGCCGCTGTATCGAGTGCTTCTCGAAGCAGCTTGATCTTGCCGCACTCTGCAATGAGCACGCCCGCGTAGGTTTGCTGATAGACCTTGCCGGTGTCGACCACCAGGGCCTCGACGGAGTATTCGCCGAAGACCTTGTCGGGCGTATCGATCCAGACCTTGAAGTTCTTGAACCGGAAGTCCGGGACCTTCGCCAGAAGGCCGGAAATCAGCTTCTCGATGGTGGCATGTCCCTGCGCGTGAGCTTTGACTGTCGGGAGTTCGAGCACGCCGTCTTCCGCAAAGAGGGCGGCGGCTGCAGCCGGAGTCTGGATCTTGTCTTGATAGGACTGAAGCAATTCGAGAGCGGTTTTCATGGATTCCTCGGTGGTTTGAGATCGCTTCGTACTTGTCGGTCAGACTTGCGCAATGCCGCCATCGGCGAACAGCTCGATGCCGGTGATGAACGACGAGTCGTCGGAGGCGAGAAAGACCGCGGCCTTCGCGACATCTTCGGGTTGCCCGATGCGCCCGATCGGGACCTGCGAGGTCACGTAGTCGAGCAGCCCTTGCTGCTGCGTGCGATCAGGCCCGGCGAGTTCGACCAGACCCGGCGTGTGGATCGGCCCGGGCGACAGCGTGTTGACGCGAATCGCACGGCCCTTCAGATCCAGCACCCAGCTGCGGGCGAGGTTGCGAACCGCGGCCTTGGTCGCGCTGTAGATGCTGAAGTTCGCGGTGCCCGTGACGCCCGTCGTCGAGCCGGCCAGGATGACGGACGCACCGCTCGATGCCTTGTCGAGCAGCGGCAACGCCTTCTGCACCGTGAACACGACGCCCTTGACGTTGCGGTCGAAGGTCTGGTCGAAGTGCGCCTCGGTGATGGCGCCAAGAGGCAGCATGTCGCCGCCGCCCGCGTTCGCGTACAGGACGTCGATGCGGCCGTGCTGCGCCTGGACCGTGTCGTACAGACCATCCAGATCGGTGAGCTTGGTCGAATCGGCCCGCACACCCGTCGCGTTCGGGCCGATGGCCGCCACGGCCGCATCGAGCTCGGGCTGCCGGCGGCCCGTGACGTAGACGAATGCGCCTTCCGCCGCGAAGGCCTTCGCGGCTGCGAGGCCGATGCCTGTGGTGTGCCGCCGGTGATGACCGCGACCTTGCCAGAGAGTTTGTTGCCCATGTCGTGCTCCAGTTGATGAGAGGGTGAGCGAATCTTAGAAAGTTCACGACAATGAATAAAGATGACAAGATGGACTTCTAATTTCCTGCGCGTAAATAATCCCGCCGACGAAGCCACTGACCCGCCATCCATGGACCAATCGCTTGCCCTGCGCGTGTTCGTGCGGATCGCCGAGTCAGGTGCGTTCTCGAAGGCCGCGGACTCGATGAACATTCCGCGCCCGACAGTGACCAAGCTCGTGCAGGATCTCGAGCGCCACCTCGGCACGAAGCTGTTGCATCGGACGACGCGACGCGTCAGCGTGACGGCGGAGGGTGCGGCCTACTATGAGCGGGCCATGCGACTCATCGGCGATCTCGACGAGATGGACGAGAGTGCGGCGCGTGCACAGGCCCAGCCTCGCGGCCGCATCCGCGTCGACATCGGGTCGGTGTTGGCGAACATGATTCTGATTCCGGCGCTGCCGGGCTTCCGTGCGCGCCACCCGGAGCTGTACATCGACCTCGGCGTCAGCGACCGCCCCATCGACCTGATCGGCGAAGGTGTCGACTGCGTGACTCGCGGCGGCGAGTTGGCCGATACGTCCCTCGTCGCGCGACGAATTGCCGACCTGAACTGGGTCACCTGTGCGAGCCCGCTGTATCTCGGCGCGCGCGGCGTCCCCAGGCATCCTTCCGAACTGGTACCCCACTCGCAGGAGACGAAGGACAAGACGCGCGTGCCGGGCCATGCGATCGTCGGCTATTTCTCATCGCTCACGGGCAGGGCCTTCCCGCTCGAGTTCCGCAGGGGAGCCGAGCAGGTGCTGGTGCAGGGGCAGGCGGTCGTCGCGGTGAATGAGAGCACGGCCCACCTGAGCGCGCTGCTGACCGGCGTCGGTCTCGGTCAGGCGTTTAAGTTCATGGTCGTGCCTCACCTCGACAGCGGAAGGCTGCGCACCGTGCTCGGCGATTGGAGTCGGCCGCGACAACCGCTGCACGTGGTCTACCCGAGCAACAGGTGCCTGAGCTCGAAGACTCGGCTCTTCGTGGACTGGGTGGCGGAGGTGTTCGCGCCGTTCGACGACCGCTGAGACGGGCGGTCCGGACGCGGCCGCAGCGGACTGTGGCGGCTGTCTGCTTTGGTGCCCGTCCTTAAAGCAGGTCCAGTGGGCCCCGGACGCTGCCCCCCGTCGAGTCATCAACCTGACGGCGACCTGGAAGCGTCCTTTCGCCCAGTACCAGTCGATTTCTGTGTCCGCCCTCAACGGCCATCGTGGTGGCTGACCTCGGTCGGAATCAGTGGCGGGATCGAATCGGAAGTGGCGGGTTTGGATCGGAATCGCTGACGCCATTGGTCCGGAACACGCAGCTGACTGCGCGTTCGGCCACGTCATCGAGTGACGACATCGGGAAGACCGCGAGGGCCGAGTATTTCACTCGGCCCTTTTGCTTCCAATCACCCGTTCCCGACGTTGAGCCACCATCGTTCAGCGCTTGGCCGAGAACTGCCGGATCGTGACGCTGCAGCTGATGCCGTGGGGATAGAAGTCACGCCATTCGACCTCGCCGCCGAGTTGCTTGATTCGTTTGCGCACCCCACCCAACCCGAGCCCGTGCGACCACGACTTCGGGTCGCGGCCGATGCCGTTGTCGCTCACGATCAGGTGCAGACGGTCGTTGTCCAGCCTGAAATCGATGTCGACACGTTGCGCCTGCGAATGGGCGATGGCGTTGCTGACCAGTTCGCGCAACACACGCGTCAGCGCCGACCATTGCGTGACGTTGAGCTGCATGTCGTCATCGATTTCGCACGACCAGCTGAGCTCGACATGCGCCGCGGTCAGGCGCTGGGTCAGGTCCGACTTCCACTCGGCCGCGGCGTGCGACAGCCGGTGTGACGAAGCGGCAAGACCGCGTGTCAAAGTCTTGAGGTCTTGCAAGGTGTGGCGGACGTAGTCTTCCATTTCAGGCGACTGGGCCTTGTACATCAGCGTCAGCAGGCGCGCACCGATGTCATCGTGAAGGTCCTGGGCCAGCCGCAGGCGTTCCTCGCCGCGCCCGCGTTCGACCGCCCGGTCGTAGGCCACCGCGCGGCGCAGTTGTTCGACGACGCGGTTGGTGAGCCGGGCGTCTTCGGGGGTGAAGAGCCGCCGCCCGCGCTGGGCGAATCGAATCACGATGGACTCGCCGTGGTCGATGACTTCATCGCTCAACACGGGCACCGGCACCAGCATGGTCGAGCCGTCGCCGGTCACGCGCGAAGTCGCCGACGGCATCTCGATCAAGCTCAGCTCCATGGGCTCGAACAGCTCGCGCAACAGTTCGCACAACTGCGCGGTCGTGCGTTCGGGGTGGGCCTCGACCTCGCGCGCAATCCGGTACACCTGCTCGAACATGCGCTCGGCGGTGTGCATGGTCCGGCCGAGCAGGCGGTTCAGAATCCACTGGCGGGTGCCGGAATACACCGCCAGCGACAAGAACAGCGACAGCGTCAGCGAAGCAAACTGCCCGAGCGAGAAGACGGCCACGAACAGCAGGTCGAGCGCGGTGGCGACGGTGCTGATGGCCGCCAGCAGGCCGAACTCGCGCATGACCTGCTCGGACTTGGACAGGAATGGCAGCAGCGCCAACACCCCCGCCACAAACAGGTACCAGACCATCGAGCCGCTGGTGGCGATGATGTGCTGCGCCTCTGGGTGGTCCTGCGTGGCGACGATCGAAATCGTCAGCAACACCCAGGCGCCGACCAGCGCCGCGCCAAAACGCCGCAGCACCAGCGCAAAGGGGCGAGGTTCGGTTCGGTATGACCAGCTGTGCAGGACGACGATGGCCAGGCCCGCCAGCCCAACGCTGGCCTGCAGCCACCACCACAGCCGAGGCAGCCACCCTGCCTCGGCCAGCAGCGCCACGCCCAGCGCCAGCCCCCACGCCGCCGAGGCGATCCAGCGCGCAGCGGGCAAGCGGCGTGGGTGCAGGCAGGCGGCGTTCACCATCGCCGCGGCCGCGATCAGGTCGAACGCCATTCGCAACGACAGATCCAGGCGCGGAAACAGCGCGGGCTGCCCCAGCTCCAGGGTGGATTCGATGGCGATGAGTGCCAGCGTGCCCGCCACCGAGATGGACATCACCGCATACAACAGATTGCGCCGGGTCGGCCGGGCCAGCACGACGACCATGGCCATCAGGTACAGCATCAGCGCGGCGGCCGACACCAGCCAGAACGTCACCGGAAGGTTGGCAAACCCGCGCCGCTTGGCCGTCAGCTGAATGTCCGCGCCGTCGGCAAACCGCAGCTTGAGCCCCTGCCCGAGTTGAGCCGAGTAGATCAGCTCCTGGAATGCGGCGTTGCGCTCGCGCTGTGCGTCGTCGATCACCCAGCGAGACGAGCGCTGCAGCGACGGGAGGTCACCGACTGGAATCGACACCTCGCCCGCGATGAGTCGAGTCAACACCTGGCCCAGGTGCGGTTTGAGATCCGGGTTGGAGGTCGCTGCCAGCTCGACCGCACCCTGCGCGTCAGCGCGCCAGACCGCACCGATGTGCGGTTGCTCGGCCAGGCCCTGCGCCAGCAAGAACACGCCCAGGCAACCGAACAGCGCCACGGCCACCAGGAACCGCAAGCGCCATCCCATCCATCGAGACAGGTTGGCCTGGCGCCCGAGCCGGAACTCACTCAGACCGGAGTCCAGTGGCATCAAATCGCTGGGAAACACCGGGCCCAGCGTCGCGCCGCTGGTGTTCATCGGCCTATCCGTCGCACGTTGCGTTCAGCAAGCCCGCGGCGCCCTGGCGCAAGCCCACTTCAGACCAGCCCCTGCTTGCTGGCCAGCACGGCGGCCTCGGCGCGGCTGGACACATTGAGCTTCTTGTAGATCGATTTGATGTGGTCGTTGACCGTGAACCACTTGATTCCCATCAAGCCGGCGATTTCCTTGATCGTGAAGCCCTTGCTGAGGTAGGTGAGCACCTCGCTCTCGCGCGGCGTCAACCGCTCGTGGTCAGGCGGCGCGACGCTGCGCGGGGCGGCGGCGGGGCGGCTGCTGAAGCCGGAACTCAATGGCGTCAGGTTCGAATCGGCCCCCGATGCGCCCGGGAGCGCAGGGCGGAAATGCGTCAGCAGGCGGCGTGCGATCGCCGGCGACAGGGGCGGTTGCCCACGAACGATTTTTTGCAACTCCTCGACCAGCACTTCGAAGCGGTCTTCCTTCAGCAAGTACCCGTCGGCCCCGCACTGCAGCGCGGGAAACAGATGGTCGTCGTCGGAATAGAGGGTGGTCACGATCTTGGTGGCCGGGTAGCGCGCCAATTCGGTCAGCAGCTCCATGCCGTTGCCATCGGGCAGTTCCAGATCGACCAGGATCAGTTTGAAAACCGCTGCCGAGTCAGCAACGACGGCATTGGGACCGACGAATCGGCGCGCGGTTTCAAGATCGCCGGCCTCGGTGATCTCGATCGTGTCGCTGAAGCTTTCGCGCACGACACGGCTCAAGAAGCCCCGCGCCACCGGGTTGTCTTCAAGAATGAGGACTTTGATTGCCATGCGGGGCCCGTGGTCTGTGTCTTGGGTCGGTAGCATCGTAGCGCAGAGCAACCCATCGGCGCGTGTTCAATCGTTCATCAGCACAAGCTTGCCGCGCACCTGGCGTGTGCCCATGCGGGCAAACGCGGCCGGCAGATCGGCCATGGGCAAGCGTTGGTCGATCACCGGCTTGACCAGCCCCTGCGCATACCAGCGCGCCAACTCGGCCAGCGCGCGCCCATTGGCAAGCGGTTCGCGCCGCGCAAAATCACCCCAGAACACGCCGACGATGGAGGCGCCCTTGAGCAAGGCCAGATTCAAGGCCAGGGCGGGAATGCCTCCGGCGGCAAACCCGATCACGAGATAGCGCCCGCGCCACGCGATCGAGCGAAAAACCGGCTCGGCCAGGTCACCGCCCACCGGGTCGTACACGATGTCCGGGCCTTTGCCGTCGGTCAGCCGCTTCAGCTCGTCGCGCAGGTTCTGGCTGGCGTAGTTGATCGTGGCGTCGGCGCCGATCTGCCGGCACAGCGCACATTTGTCATCGCTGGAAGCCGCCGCGATGACGCGCGCGCCGGCCGCCTTGGCGATCTGGATGGCCGCCGTGCCCACGCCACCGGCAGCGCCGAGCACCAGCACGGTTTCACCCGCCTTGAGCTGAGCCCGGTCGAGCAGCGCATGGTGGGTGGTGGCGTAGGTGAGGATGAACGCCGCCGCGTCGTCGAAGGCAAAACCTTCAGGCAGTGGCAGCACCAGGGCAGCGTTGACGCAGGCGTGGGTGGCGAAGCCGCCGGTCCCGCCAAACGCCGCCACCGCGTCGCCGGGTTTGAGATGGACCACGCCCTCGCCGACAGCCTCGACGACACCGGCGTACTCCGAGCCAGGCACGAAGGGCAGCGGCGGCTTCATCTGGTACTTGTTCTGGACGATCAACAGGTCGGGAAAGTTCAGGCTGGCCGCCCGAATCGCGACCCGAACCTCGCCGGCGCCGGGTTGCGGCGTCGGCAACTCCCGCCATGTCAGCGCCTCGACGCCGATCGGGTTTTCACACAACCAAGCATGCATTGCAAAAGCCTCCTTGCGAAGCGCGGATGATACGCAGCGCGGCGCAACGGCGCATCGAATCCATCGCTTGACACACCATCGATTCCCTACAATCGAGCGATGAGAATCCTGATTGCAAACGACGATGGCTACCTCGCTCCCGGGCTGGCGGCACTGGTGAAAGCATGCGAGGGCCTGGGCGAGCTGGACGTGGTGGCACCCGAACAAAACGCGAGCGGGACGTCCAACTCGCTGACGCTGAGCCGCCCGTTGTCGGTTTTCACGGCGGCCAACGGCTTTCGCTACATCAACGGCACGCCGTCGGACTGTGTGCACCTGGCCTTGACGGGCTTGTTGAGCGAGCGGCCCGACCTGGTGGTCTCCGGCATCAACAATGGCGCCAACATGGGCGATGACACTTTGTACTCGGGCACCGTGGCAGCGGCCATGGAGGGGTATCTGTTCGGGGTTCCCGCCATCGCGTTCTCGCAGGTCGAAAAGGGCTGGGCCGAGCTGGATGCGGCCGCGCGCGTGGCGCGCCGCGTGATTCAACAGGTGCTCGCCCATCCGCCATCGGCCAAGCCATGGCTGTTGAATGTGAACATTCCGAACCGTGCCGATGCCGATCGGGTGCCGACCCTCATCACCCGTCTGGGCCGGCGCCATGCGAGCGAGCCGGTGATCCGCCAGACCAGCCCGCGCGGCGACACGATGTACTGGATCGGGCCGGCGGGAGACGCGCGCGAAGCCGGCGAGGGCACCGACTTCCACGCCACGGCGCGCGGCCAGGTGTCCATCACACCGCTGCAAGTGGATTTGACCGAACACGCCTCGTTGCCCGAGTGGCGCGACTGGGTTGTCAAGCGCGGTTCATGAGTGTCCCGCCACAGCGCGGGCCGAAGTTCCCGCTCAGGCTCGACCAGCTGAGGCCGCCGTCCAAGCGCACCGCCGCCGGCACCGAACCCGGGCCGACCCAGTCCGGCCTGGGGCTGGATTCGGTCGACGTGCGGCAACAGATGGTGCGCCGGCTTCGCGCCGCTGGGCTGGGCTGCGCTGCCGTTCTTGACGCGATGGCGCTTGTTCCGCGCCACCAGTTCGTCGACGCAGCCTTGGTGACGCAGGCTTACGAGGACACCAGCCTGCCCATCGGTCACGGGCAAACGATCTCCAAGCCATCGGTGGTGGCGCGCATGATCGACATGTTGATGGGCGGTGTGCTGGCACGCAGCAAGGGCGGGTTGGGCCAGGTCCTTGAGATCGGTACCGGCTGCGGGTATCAGGCTGCGGTGCTGTCGTTGCTGGCCCAGAACGTGATCTCGGTCGAGCGCCTCAAGCCCTTGCACGACAAGGCGCGAGAACTGCTCGGGCCGTTGCGATCTTCCAAGCTGAGGCTGGTGTATGGTGACGGCATGCTGGGGCACCCGCCGAACGCGCCTTACGACAGCATCATTGCGGCGGCCGGGGGCGATGCGTTGCCCGCGGCCTGGCTCGAGCAACTTGCGGTCGGCGGCCGGCTCGTGTCGCCGGTGCGCCAGCCGGCGTCGGGCCAGCAGGTGCTGGTGGTGGTGGACCGGACCGAGCGCGGCTACGAGCAGCGAGTTCATGAAGCAGTCAATTTCGTCCCTCTAAAATCGGGACTCACCGGATGACACACAAGGCAGGGATTGTTTTGGCGCACACCGCAGGATCGAGCGATGGAAGATGGGCTGTTGGCATGCTGATCGTGCTGTTGATGGGCGGGTGCGCGACGTCGACGAACCTGGCGCCGGTTGAAGACCGGATGGTCGGATCCCGCGCCCCAGCGCCAGCGGCGGCGCCGGCTTCGGCGCCGGCACCGGCGGTTGCCAGCGGGGCCGCTGACACCAAACCGATCGTGGCCGCCGTGCCAGCGGATTCGTCCAAGCCGCTGCCCGGAGCTGAAAACGCCGGGAAACCGGGTTACTACACCATCAAGCCAGGCGACACATTGATCCGGGTCGGCCTGGAGACCGGGCAGAACTGGAAGGACCTCGTCAAGTGGAACAACCTGGACAACCCGAACATCGTTGAAGTGGGCCAGGTGCTGCGTGTGGTGCCTCCAGGCGCGGACACCGGCGCCGCCACCCGCCCGGTGAGCGCCGCCAAGGTGGAGACGCGGCCGCTCGATGCGAAACCGGCCGATGCGAAGCCGGCCGATGCGAAGCCGCCGGCGTCTTCGCCCACCGCCCCCGCGGCCGCCGTGCCGGCTCCCACGCCGGTGGCGATCGCACCCCCGGCGGCGCCGGTGGTGCGAGAGGCCGACGATGACGTCAACTGGCTTTGGCCCACTGCCAGCGCTGTGGCGGCGCCGTTCGAGGAGGGCAAGACCAAGGGCCTGGTCTTCGCGGGCAAGGCCGGCGACCCGGTGCTGGCCGCCGCCGAAGGCAAGGTGGTGTACGCAGGCTCAGGCCTGCGAGGCTATGGCAATCTGGTGATCTTGAAGCACAACAACACCTACCTGACGGCGTACGCCCACAACCAGACCCTGTTGGTCAAGGAAGATCAGAGCGTGAAGCGTGGCCAGAAGATCGCCGAAATGGGCTCGACCGACGCCGATCGGGTTCAGCTTCACTTCGAAATTCGCCGGCAGGGCAAGCCGATCGATCCGGCGAAGCTCTTGCCCCGGCGCTGACCGCCTGAACGCGCCGGAGGCACAGACATGGTCAAGAGGCGCTCACCGACGGACCCCGCCGCACCGGACTTGATGCCCAGGGCCAACGGCGCGCTTTCAAAATTCGAATCGTCCGAGCCGCGCGATGAGGCGGCGGTGGTCAAGTCGGGCGCCGCCGAGACCGGATTCACCGACGATGCGCTGGGCAACGGCGCGGAACTCCGCGCCACTGGCAACCTGGCGGCCGGCGAATCCGAAGTGGGCAACACGCTGCAGGTCTATCTGCGCGAAATTCGGCGCGCGCCGTTGCTCAGCCCGGAAGAGGAGTTCGCCACCGCCACGCGGGCCCGCCAGGGGGATTTCGAGGCCCGGCAAACCATGATCGAGCACAACCTGAGGCTGGTGGTCAGCATTGCCAAGAATTATCTCGGGCGGGGTTTGCCGATGTCCGATTTGATCGAGGAAGGCAACCTCGGTCTGATGCACGCGATCGGAAAGTTCGAACCCGAACGGGGGTTCCGCTTCTCGACCTACGCGTCGTGGTGGATTCGGCAGAACATCGAGCGCTCGATCATGCACCAGGCTCGTTTGGTGCGGTTGCCGGTGCACATCGTGCGCGAACTCAACCAGGTGCTCAAGGCACGCCGCGTGCTCGAATCCGCAGCCGCCAGCGTCGGGGCCAACGACAAGCCGGTGCGGGCTGAAGACCTGGCCGCCGCAGTCGGCCGGCCGGTGCGAGAGGTGACCGATCTGCTGAGGTTTGCCGAGTTGCCCACGTCGCTGGATGCCCCGCTCGACCGGCACCAGGCCGATGCCGGATCCGAGTCGGTGCTGGATGGTGTGGCCGACGACGGCTCGTCCGATCCGATGAGCCTGACCTTGAGCAACGAAGTCGAGCAACTGCTCAACCACGGCCTGGACGAACTGAACGAACGCGAGCGCGAGGTGCTGGCGGGCCGCTACGGCCTGCGTGACCGAGAGCCGGAAACCCTCGAGGTGCTCGCCGAACGCCTGGGCCTGACCCGGGAGCGGATTCGGCAAATCCAGCAAGAGGCCCTGCTCAAACTCAAGCGCCGCATGCTTCGCCAGGGCGTTGACCGCGACTCGCTGTTTTGAGATCGCTGGCGATGGGGCGTTGTTCCCTTGCGGCGGCGGCCGCTGGCGCTTTCGCCGAAGCGACCGCAGAGCGGGTGAAACGCGGCCGCTGCCCTCAGGAAGGCGTTTGAATCATGAATCGAAGCGAATTCCGGTTCCTTGACCGGCTGCGGGTGCGTTGGGCCGAGATCGACGCGCAAAAAATCGTCTTCAACGGACACTACCTGGCGTACTTCGACACCGCCGTTGCCGGTTATTGGCGTGCCTTGGCGCTGCCCTACGCCGAGACCATGCAGGGCCTCGGCGGAGACCTGTACGTGCGCAAGGCCACGCTGGAGTACGAGGCTTCGGCCGGCTACGACGATGTGCTGCACATCGGCATGCGCTGTGCGCGCGTCGGCAACTCGTCAGTGCTGTTCTCGGGGGCGGCGTTTCGGCAAGACCGGATGTTGGTGTCTTGCGAGCTGGTGTATGTGTTTGCCGACCCGCACACCCAGACCGCCAGGCCGGTTCCCCAGGCTTTGCGAGAGCTGCTGCTGGGTTTCGAAGCCGGCCAGGACATGCTCAGTGTCAGCGTCGGTTCGTGGGCCGGGTTGGGGCCGCACGCGCAGGCCATCCGGACCGAAGTGTTTGTCACCGAGCAGAACATTCCGGCCGAGCTGGAATGGGACGCGGCCGACACCACCTGCGTGCATGCCGTGGCCTACAACCGGTTTGGCCTGCCGCTGGCGACCGGGCGCTGGGTGCAGCACGCGCCGGGTGTTGCCAAGATCGGCCGCATGGCGGTGATCCGGCCGCTGCGCAGTGCGGCGGTGGGCGGCAGGGTGCTGGAGGCATTGATGCGTTCGGCCCAACAAAGTGGCAACGAGCAGGTGATGCTGCACGCGCAGGCCAGTGCGGCGGCCTTCTATCGCAAGGCCGGCTTTGTGGATCGGGGCCCCATGTTCGAGGAGGCCGGGATTGCCCACGTCGAGATGGTGAAGCCATTGCGCGATCTGGCGCCACCGCGCTGAAGGGTCCGGTGCTCGCGCCGTGCAGCGTGGCACGCGGCCGCCAGTCCGGCGTCACGCCCGCTCGTTGCAGGCGACAAAAATCTCGGCGTGACGAGGGCCAGCCAGGCATGGCGCCAGGGTTGCGGCCCGCGCCTCGATCAGGTGCTGCAGCTCCAGGGTGATGCCGACCGCGTCATGAGCAGGGTCGGTCGCGTAGGTCTCCATCCATGTCGATTCCCGCAGCGGGCTTTCCGAGCGCCGCAACAACCTGGCATGAAGCTGCGGATGCTCCAGCCGCAGTTGCGCCTGCAGGGCCAACACGATGTCGTGCGCGCGGGATTCGGCGCCGCTGCGGACCCGGTAGTACACAAACAACTCGCGCACGCGGTGTTCTCGGGTCGTGTGGCCAGCGCCGTCGATCAGGTCGGCTCGAACGCAACGTCGTACGGCATCGCGGCGCGCCGCAATTCAGGGCCGCTCGAGCGACCCAGATGCAGGCTGCCGCTGTTCAACGCGGCCAGCTTGACCTCGGCCAGCAAGCTGCTGCCCGAGCCGGCCGGATGCGGCGCGG
Source organism: Methylibium sp. (assembly GCA_031415135.1). Taxonomy (GTDB): domain Bacteria; phylum Pseudomonadota; class Gammaproteobacteria; order Burkholderiales; family Burkholderiaceae_C; genus LGRD01. The sequence continues at coordinate 22,000 of JANORB010000030.1, read as the reverse complement.
CGTTGGCCACCATGCCGGCGGGCTGGCCCGGCTCGTCGCTGTGGAACACCTCTTGGCCGGCGACGGCCATGGCGTCGGAATCGAACAGGAACATGCGCCGCTTGATCGTCCCGCGGTACTGGCTTCGCGCCACGACCTCCTGGCCGGGGTAACACCCCTTTTGAAAGTCGACGCCGCCGACCAGTTCGAAATTGAGCATCTGCGGAACGAATTGATCGACGGTCGCGGCCTCGATCATGGGCAAACCGCTTCGCACCTCGAGCCAGCGCCATGTGTCCAGCGCGATGGAGCGGCCATCGGGGCTTCCATCGAGGCCGGGCGCCACCGGCCCGGCCCAGAGGCAACGCGCCAGCCCGGCTGCGTCCGGCAGGCGGATGACGCTGGCACCGGCAAGCTCGCGCTTGTCCCAAACCCGGGCGTCACCCAGCAGCGGTTTGGCTGAAGCGCCGACCACTCCCCAAAGCCGCACCTCTTGCGTCGCGTCACTGAGCTTGCATTGGGTTCGCAGAATGAACATCGACAGGCGTTTCAGAGTCGTGGGCAGCACGCTGGCTGCGCACGCCAGCAGCACCTCGTCGTGGGCTGCCTTCCAGGCCACGAAGCTGGCCTGCAGGCGCCCTTTGGCCGAGCAGAAACCCGCCAATCGGGCCTGCGACAAGCCCATCACCGAGAAGTCGTTGGTGAGCTGAGCGTGCAGGAACCTGGGCGCCTCCGCACCACGCGCGCGAATCAGGCCCCAGTGAGACAAGGCCACCGCGCCGTCGAACGAAAAGGATGTCTTCATGCGCCGATTATCATCACCTCCCATGAAGTGTTGCCTGTCGAGGGTCGCCATCGCGTGTCGGCGCCTCCCTGCTTTTTTTCGATGAAGGCCTGGCGTGTGATCGTCATGGCGGTGGTGCTGCTGACGGCAGCGGTCGCCGGTGTCTGCGCATGGTGGCTCAACAAGCCGCTGGAATTGGCGGCGGACAACATCGAACTGTCGATCGAGAACGGCGCCAACCCGCGTGACATTGCCCAGGCCTGGGTGCAGGCGGGCGTCCAAGAGCCGCCTTTGCTGCTTTATGAATGGTTTCGCTGGTCCGGCGAGGCGCGCAAGATCCGCGCCGGCAGCTACGAAATCGGCCGCGAAACCACGCCGGTGGAGTTGCTCCGCAAGATGGTGCGTGGCGACTCCACCCTGGCGACGGTCCGACTGCAGGAAGGCTGGACCTTCCGGCAGTTCAGGGCCGAGCTGGCCAAGGCCGAAGCGCTCAAACCGAACACCGCCAACCTGAGCGACGCCGAGGTCATGGCCGCCATCGGCGCGCCGGGCCAGTTCCCCGAGGGGCGCTTCTATCCCGACACTTACGCGTACAGCAAAGGCAGCTCGGACCTGGCGGTCCTGAAGCGGGCCCATCAGGCGATGAAAACCCGGCTCGAATCAGCATGGGCCGAGCGGGCCGGCAACAGCCCGCTGCGCGACCCGGAAGACGCCCTCCGACTGGCCTCCATCGTCGAGAAGGAGACCGGCGCGGCGGCCGACCGCGGCCGTGTGGCGGGGGTGTTCGCGAATCGTCTTCGGATCGGCATGCCGTTGCAAACCGACCCGACCGTGATCTACGGCCTGGGCGCCGCGTTTGACGGCAACCTGCGCAAGCGCGACTTGCAGACCGACACGCCGTACAACAGCTACACCCGCGGCGGCCTGCCGCCCACGCCGATTGCGATGCCGGGCAAGGCGTCGCTGCTGGCCGCCGTGCGGCCCGATCCGACGAACGCCTTGTACTTCGTGGCCCGGGGCGACGGCAGCAGCGAATTCAGCGAAACGCTGGTCGAACACAATCGCGCGGTCAACAAATACCAACGCGGAAAGTAGCCGGCCGTGAATGGAAAATTCATCAGCTTCGAGGGCATCGACGGGGCCGGCAAGTCGACCCACATCGAGGCGCTCGCCGCCCGTCTGCGGGCTGGCGGCAGCCCGCTGGTGTGCACACGCGAACCTGGTGGAACCCCGCTCGCCGAGCAGCTGCGCGACCTGATGCTGCACTCGACCATGGACCCGCTGACCGAAGCGCTGCTGGTGTTCGCGGCGCGGCGCGACCACCTGAACGAAGTGATCGTGCCGGCGCTGGCCCGCGGCAACACCGTGCTGTGTGATCGATTCACCGACGCCAGTTTTGCCTACCAGGGCGCGGGCCGAGGCCTTGACGATGCAATGTTGCGCCAGCTCGAGTCGTGGGTACAAGGCACATTGCAGCCCGATCTGACGCTGTGGTTCGACGTTCCTCCCGGGCTGGCGGCGCAGCGTCGCGCGGGCGCGCGCGCAGCGGACCGATTCGAACAGCAGGACCTGGCGTTTTTTGATCGCGTCCGCCATGGCTACCTGCGTCGGCTCGGCGGCGCACCGGAACGCTTTGTGCGCATCGACGCGTCCCGGTCGCGGGCGGAAGTCGAGCAGCAGGTTGAAGACATCCTGGAGGCTCGCCAGTGGTAGGCCCTGACGGCGTTGTGGCGCTGCCCTGGCTTGTGGAACCCTTGCGCCAAGCGCTCCGCACGCGCCGTGCTCACGCATTGTTGATTCATGGCCCGCAAGGTGTCGGGCAATTCGAGTTGGCGCTGGCCTTGGCTCAGGGCTGGCTGTGCGAGGCGGCCGAGGGCACGCCGCAGCGCTCGCCGCCCTGTGGGGCGTGCGGCAGTTGCAAGTTGATGCATTCGCGTTCGCACCCCGACCTGCTGGTGGTGTTGCCGGATGCCATGCGCGAGGCGCTGGGCTGGTCGATGGAGTCGCCGGGTGACGACGGCGCGGCCGAGAAAACCGGCAAGACCAAGCCGAGCAAGGAAATCAAGGTCGACGCGGTCCGCGAGGTCATGGCCTTTGCGCAGACCACTGCTTCACGAGGGCGTGCCAAGGTGGTGGTGGTGCATCCGGCCGAGCGCATGAATGCCATCGCCGCGAATGCGCTGCTCAAGACGCTGGAAGAGCCGCCCGGCGGCACCCGCTTCGTTCTCAGCTGCGCCGCCCCGGACGCCCTGCTGCCAACGATTCGCAGCCGTTGCCAGGCTGTTCCTTTGAGCGCGCCGCCGTCGGCGCAGGCCGCGCAATGGCTGGTGGGGAAGGGCGTCGATGGCGCGCTGGTGCTGCTGAGCGCAACCGGTGGGCAACCGCTGGAAGCACTCGAGTGGTCCCAACAAGGCGTGGACGCTGAAACCTGGCTTCGCCTGCCGGCTTTTGTGGCGCGCGGTGAAGCTGCCGCGTTGTCGAACTGGCCGCTGCCGCGGCTCATCAACGCGCTGCAAAAACTCTGCCACGACACGCTGTGCGTGGCCGCGGGCGCCACGCCGCGCTACTTTCCGGCATCCGGACTGACTCCCGGGGTGAGAGTCCAAGCCCTGCTGGAATGGGCCCGGTCCCTGGCAGAGACGGCACGACACGCCGAGCATCCATGGCACGCCGCATTGATGGCGGAATCACTGGTCCTGCAGGGTCAACAGGCCTTGTCGACGGGTGCCACGGCGGGCCACCCGAAGGTGGCCGTTTAGGGCAACGCTGAACAAGTCCCTCGCGGGGACTTATTCAGCGTTGCCTTAGCTACACTCGGGCTCATGAGCGAAATCATCGGACGCGGTACGCCAGCACAGGGACAAGTTGCAGCGGTGACACGCCCGAGCGTGATTCAACTGGTGTTCCGCGAAAAGGCGGCTCTGTACGCCGCCTACATGCCGTTGTTTTCCGACGGGGGACTGTTTGTCCCGACCACGCGCGAGTACAAGCTCGGCGAGGACATCTACCTGCTGCTGTCCCTGCCGGAAGATCCCCAACGCTACCCGGTGGCCGGCAAGGTGGGCTGGGTGACGCCGGCCAACGCATCGGGCGGCCGCACCCAAGGCGTGGGGGTCCGCTTTCCCACCGACGAAAAAACGCGCGTGCTGAAGGTGAAGATCGAAGAGGTCCTGGGAACCTCGATCTCATCCTCGAAACCCACTCAGACCATCTGAGTCTCTGGTTCGCGCCGACGCCGGCGACCGTCGCATGTATGTCGATTCCCACTGTCACCTGAGCTTTCCGGAGCTGAGCGAACGCATCGAGGCCATTCGCGCCGAGATGGAGATCGCTCAAGTGGATCGCGCGCTGTGCATTTGCACGACCCTCGAAGAGTTCGATCAGGTCCACGCCTTGGCCACCCGGTTCAACAACTTCTGGTGCAGCGCCGGGGTGCATCCCGACAACGAAGGCGTGCGCGAGCCATCGGTTGCAGACCTGGTCAAGCTGGCGACAAGTCCCCGGGTGGTGGCCATCGGAGAAACCGGGCTGGACTACTACCGATTGAATGGCCGATCGGTTGCCGACATGGAATGGCAGCGCAACCGTTTCCGTGTGCACATCGAGGCAGCGCGACAAACCCATCTGCCCCTGGTGATTCACACCCGCGATGCGTCCGACGATACGGTGGGAATCCTCCGCGACGCGGGCCCGATCCCCGCAAAAGGCGTGTTTCACTGCTTCACCGAATCCGATGCGGTCGCGCGAGCGGCGCTGGATCTCGGTTTCTACATCTCCTTCTCCGGCATCCTGACGTTCAAAAATGCCAACGACTTGCGCGACGTGGCGAGGTTTGTTCCGCTCGATCGTTGCCTGATCGAAACCGACAGCCCGTATCTGGCGCCCGTCCCTCACCGGGGCAAAACCAACAGCCCAGCCTATGTGCCCTGGGTGGCGCAGGAACTGGCGCGCCTGAAGGGGCTCAGCGTGGAGAAAATTGCCTTGCAGACCAGTGAAAACTTTGACCGGCTCTTTGGTTTTACCTAACGCAAAACATTCACAATCACTGTCATCTTGTTGATTTAATGATGTTTACTCTGAATCATTGATCAAGACGGGTGCGCAGGATCTCGCCGTTGCGATCCAGACGCGAGACGTTGCCGAGTTGAAGGTCTGGGTGGCATCAAGCCCGGCTGATCGCCGATTCCGCACGATTCGGACCCCGACTTCCCACGCCGGCCTCGCTGAATCCACTCATCCGTTGATATTTCACTTGCGCGAGCCGTGGCCCGTGTCAGGATTCTTCTTACGCGATGTTTGGTTCAGAACCCTCTGTAGCTTTGCTGGTTGAGCCTCTAGAGTTCAAGCACCACTTCGCGAATCACTGGAGAGCCGAAATGCAACATCAACATGTCATCGCCAATCCATTTGCATTGTTGTTGAACCCGGAAGCCGTGCACACCGCATTGGCGCAATCCGAGCGTTTGAACAGTCTGAAGAGCCGCATCTGGCGGCCCCTGGATCAACCCCTGATACCGCGAACGACGGGCGACGCGGCGACCTTTGATGACGAGGTGGAGGCGACCGAAGACACCAACGAGTCTGACTGGAAGAGCGAGTAACGGGACTGGCCCGGTCCCTGAGTTCCTCGGGGAGCCTGACCCACCCAGCCGAGCGCGTTTCCACCAAGCCGGCAGGTGCCGCTGTCCTGCACAATGCAGAGCCCTAGGAACCGAACGCATGGCCCGAACCCGCCGCTCCAATCCACCCGACGCGGCTGCGCCAAGCGAGGCCGACGCGCTGGGCGTGCGGGTCTTGAAGAAGTACCCGAATCGCCGCCTCTACGACACCCAGACCAGCAGCTACATCACGTTGTCCGACGTCAAGCAGATGGTGTTGTCGGCGCAGAACTTTGTGGTGCGCGACGCCAAGTCCGCCGAGGACCTGACCCGCAGCATCCTGCTTCAGATCATCCTGGAAGAAGAAACCGGCGGCGTGCCGATGTTCTCGTCGCAGATGCTGGCGCAAATCATCCGGTTCTACGGCCACGCCATGCAGGGCATGATGGGCTCGTACCTCGAAAAGAACCTGCAGACGTTCACCGACATTCAGAGCCGCCTGGCCGAACAGTCCAAAGGGGTGCTCGATCCGACCATCCTGACCCCGGAGTTGTGGACCCAGTTCTTGAACGGCCAGGCTCCCGCGGTGCAGGGCCTGATGGGCAACTACCTCGAACAGTCCAGAAACATGTTCCTGCAAATGCAGGAGCAGATGACCAAACAGGCCGAAACGCTGTTCCCTGGCATGCCCGGATTCGTGCCGCCCAAACGTTGAAAGCGCTTGCCGAGGATCGGTGAAAATCCCCGGATGACACAAGCCACGATCGACAAGCTACCTTCCCATTCACCGCGCATCGGTTTTGTATCGCTGGGTTGCCCGAAGGCGCTGACGGATTCCGAACTGATCCTGACCCAGTTGCGCGCCGAAGGCTACGAAACGTCCAAGACCTTCGCCGGGGCCGACCTGGTGATCGTCAACACCTGCGGCTTCATCGACGATGCGGTGAAGGAGAGCCTGGACACCATCGGCGAAGCACTGGCCGAGAACGGCAAGGTCATCGTGACCGGCTGCCTGGGCGCCAAGGCAGGCGAGGGCGGCGGCAACCTGGTTCGGCAAATGCACCCCCGCGTGCTGGCCGTCACCGGGCCGCACGCGACCAGCGAGGTGATGGACGCGGTGCACCTGCACAGCCCGAAGCCGCATGACCCGTTCGTCGATCTGGTGCCGTCGTCGTTTGACCCGAAGATCGGCATCAAGCTGACGCCCAGGCACTATGCCTACCTGAAGATCAGCGAGGGCTGCAACCACCGCTGCTCGTTCTGCATCATCCCCAGCATGCGCGGCGACCTCGTGTCGCGGCCCATCGGTGACGTGCTGGGCGAAGCGCAACGCCTGTTCGAGTCGGGCGTGAAGGAGTTGCTGGTCATCAGCCAGGACACCAGCGCCTATGGCGTGGACGTGAAGTACCGCACCGGCTTCTGGGACGGCAAGCCGGTCAAGACCCGCATGGCCGATCTGTGCGCGAAGCTGGGCGAACTTGCCGCCCCCCATGGCGCCTGGGTGCGCCTGCACTACGTGTACCCGTACCCGAGCGTGAACGACATCCTGCCGTTGATGGCGCAAGGCTTGATCCTGCCCTACCTCGACGTGCCGTTCCAGCATTCGCACCCCGACGTGCTCAAGCGCATGAAGCGCCCGGCCAACGGCGAGAAGAATCTCGAACGATTGCAGCAGTGGCGGCAGGCTTGCCCCGAGATCGTGGTGCGCAGCACCTTCATCGCCGGCTTTCCGGGCGAGACCGAAGACGAGTTCGAGCACCTGCTGGCCTTCGTGCGCGAGGCCCAGATCGACCGTGCCGGCTGCTTTGCCTACTCGGCCGTCAGCGGCGCGACCGCGAATCAGTTGCCCGGCATGCTGCCCGTTGAGGTGCGCGAGGAACGCAAGGCGCGTTTCATGGCGGTGGCCGAGCAGGTGTCGGTGGCCAAGCTGCGCCGGCGCATCGGCGCCACGATGCAGGTGCTGGTCGATTCGGCGCCCGGCCTGGGCCGCAAGGGTGGGGTGGGGCGCTCGTATGCCGACGCGCCCGAGATCGATGGCTGTGTCCGGCTGCTGCCGCCCGACAAGGCATCGAAGACGCTGAAGGTGGGCGAGTTCACTCGCGTCAGGATCGTGGGTGCGGATGGGCACGACCTGACCGGCATGCCGGTTTGACAGTGCGAATCGTTGCGCAGTTTTCAGGTTCCGTTTGATGAGGTCATGCATGTCCGATCGAAAGTCGTTGAGCACGGCGCTGATCCACCATCCTTACCAGCCGCCGGCGGGTTTCGAGGCGCCGCAGGTGGGGGTGCACAAGGCGTCGACCGTGATCTTCAAGGACACGGCTGCGCTGCGCGAGCGCAACTGGAAACACAAGACCGGCTACACCTACGGCCTGCACGGCACGCCGACCACGTTCACGCTGGAGGAGCGCATCGCCACGCTCGAAGGCGGGCTGCAAACGCTGTTGCTGCCCAGCGGCCTGGCCGCGCTGGCGCTGGTCGACATGGCGCTGCTGAGGTCTGGCGACGAAGTGCTGCTGCCCGACAACGCTTATGGGCCGGGCAAGGAGTTGGCGCGTCAGGAGTTGGCCGGCTGGGGCATCCGGCACCGCCTCTACGACCCGATGAACCCGCAGGCCCTGGCCGGGATGATCACGCCGGCCACCAGGCTGGTCTGGCTGGAGGCCGCGGGTTCGGTCACGATGGAGTTTCCTGACCTTCCCGGCCTGGTTCGTGTTGCCAAAGAGAAGGGTGTGTTGACCGCGCTGGACAACACCTGGGGTGCTGGCGTGGCGTTCAATGCCTTCGACCTCGGTGGTGCATCCGATCCAGCGCTCGCGGTGGACATTTCGATGCAGGCGCTGACGAAGTACCCCTCCGGTGGTGGGGACGTCCTGATGGGCTCGGTCACCACGCGCGACGAGGCCTTGCACGTCCGGCTCAAGGCGACCCACATGCGAATGGGCTGGGGCGTCGGTGCCGTGGATGCCGAACTGGTGCTGCGTTCCCTGCCCACGCTGGCAGTCCGGTACACGGCCCACGACCAGGCGGCGCGCACGCTGGCCCGGTGGTGGGCGGGGCGTGCCGAGGTCAGCCAGGTGCTGCATCCGGCCATGCCCGACGCGCCGGGCCACGCGCATTGGCAAAGCCTTTGTACGCATGCGGCCGGCTTGTTTTCAGTCGTCTTCGATCCGCGCTACAGCAGTCGGCAGGTCGATGCATTTGTTGATGCGTTGAAGCTGTTCAGGATCGGCTATTCATGGGCCGGCCCGGTCAGCCTGGTCGTGCCCTACGATCTCGCCGTCATCCGCGTCAAGCCCGCCTGGGCCGGAACGCTGGTCCGGTTTTCGGTCGGGTTGGAGGCGGTTGAAGACTTGATCGCCGACATCGACGCGGCGCTGGCGAAGGCATTTGCAACGACCTGACTGTTCGCACCCCATCCCGGCGCGCCCCGCCTCCGGGGGTCATGCCTTGGACGACACCTTGTGGCGCATCAAGCGCCCTTTCTCTCGTTCCCAGTCGCGCTTCTTTTCGGTGTTGCGCTTGTCGTGCTCGGCCTTGCCCTTGGCCAGCGCGATGTCGACCTTGACCAGGCCGCCCTTGTAGTGCAGGTTCAGCGGCACCAGCGTGAAGCCCTTTTGCTCCACCTTGCCGACCAGGCGCTTGATCTCTTCCTTGTGCATCAACAGCTTCTTGGTGCGGTCGGCCTCGGGCTGGATGTGCGTCGAGGCGCTGCGCAGCGCGTTGATGCGGCAGCCGATCAGGTACAACTCGCCGTCGCGGATCACCACATAACCATCGGTCAATTGCACCTGGCCCGCCCGCACCGCCTTGATTTCCCAGCCCTGCAGCACCATGCCCGCCTCATATCGTTCTTCGATGTGATAGTCGAAATTGGCGCGGCGGTTTTCGGCGATGGACATTCAGGACCCGAGGTGGCGAGCAGCGGGCGAACCGCGGCCCCTACAATTTCCGCATTGTATGAAGCACGTCAAGAAGTCGGTCCTGTTGTGGTATTCGCCCTCCGAGATGTACACCTTGGTGACGGCGGTTCAAGACTACCCACAGTTCCTGCCGTGGTGCGAGCGCGCCGAGGTGATCGAGCAGCACGCGGGCGGCATGACGGCCCGATTGCACATGGCCATCAAGGGGCTGCACCATGCGTTCACGACCCGCAACGTGCATGTGCCCGACCAATCGGTGGTGGTGGACCTGGTCGATGGTCCCTTTTCATCGCTGGACGGGCACTGGAAGTTTCTTGCATTGCCCAAGCCCAGCGGTGAGGAATCGAAGGCCTGCCGGATCGAGTTTGATCTGCGCTACGCGTTCTCGAACGGCGCGTTCGAAGCGGTTCTGAGCCCGGTGTTCGACCGCGTGGCCAACACCTTGGTCGACTCATTCGTCAAACGCGCCGAGCAGGTGTATGGGCCGCGCTGATCCGGCGCCGCAGATGCATCTCCAGGTGGTCTACAGCCCACGCGCGGGTGAGGTCGACGAAGTGCGGCTCGTCCTGCCAGCCGGCGCGACCTTGCGCGATGCGCTGGTTCAAAGCGGCCACCTGCAACGCCATCCCGAGATCGACACCGCGCTCGCGCGCGTCGGCGTCTGGGGCAGATTGCGGAGTCTGGACGACGTGCTCCGCGACCAGGACCGGGTTGAAATCTACCGCCCGTTGCAGGTGGACCCGAAAGAGGCGCGCCGGCTGCGCTACCACAAACAGCGCGAGCGCGTGACGCGCTGACGCGCAGTGCGGCTGCCTACCTGCAATCGGACGCCACAATCTCCAGGGTGCGGCGCCGCTCCTCGGCGCGGCCCTTGTCGTCCAGGATTTCGCGCTCGCCACTGGCATTGGTGCGGGCGATGCGGATGCCGTCGTCCAGCGTGCGGAGTTGGCCTCTGGCGCGGACGCAGTTGTCCGCCTTCGCGGCCGCCACCCGCTGGTCTTCGGCCTTGTCCTTGGCGGCCTTTTCTTCTTCGACCTTGCGGCGCTTGGCCTCCAGTTCGGGCTCGACCGTCTTGGGCGCCGCACCGAGCGCACCCGATGCGGCAGAGGCCGGCGCCCCCGGTGGCGCAGCCGAGACCACCACCATGCGCTGCACGCTGCCCGGCCTTTGCAGCACATCCTGATCGGCAACTCCGGCCGGTGGCGGCAGATCGCTGTACTGCACCCGGCCACTCTTGTCGCGCCACTTCCACTGCGCCTCGGCCGGCATCGCCAGCGCCGCGCCGAGCGCGACGACAAGACACATCAACGTTCGGGTCCGCATGATCTTCAACCTCGGCGTGTGCATGGGGCGAAAGTGTAGCGGCCGGGCCGTGGCGCCCTGCAATGTCAAGGTTTCAGACCGTGGTGTAGTGCCTGCATCCGTATAATTTGGTTTTGCGTCAGGAGCTTCCTCTCATGCGCCTTCTCGGCAAAGCGCTCACCTTCGACGATGTGTTGTTGGTGCCCGCCTTCTCCCAGGTGTTGCCCCGCGACACCCGCCTGTCGACCCCGCTGTCGCGCAACATCCAGTTGAACCTGCCCTTGGTTTCGGCGGCCATGGACACGGTCACCGAAGCCCGCCTGGCGATCGCGATCGCGCAGGAAGGCGGCATCGGCATCGTCCACAAGAACCTGACCGCGCAGCAGCAGGCCGCCGAGGTGGCGCGTGTCAAGCGCTACGAATCGGGCGTGCTGCGCGACCCGATCACCGTCGGCCCTGACACCCCCGTGCGGCAAGTGATGGAGTTGTCGCGCCAGCACGGCGTGTCGGGTTTTCCGGTGCTGCAAGGCGCCAAGGTGGTGGGCATCGTCACCAACCGCGACCTGCGCTTCGAGACGCGCCTGGACGCCCCGGTGCGCGACATCATGACGCCGCGCGAGCGGCTCATCACCGTGCGGGAAGGCGCGTCGCTGGCCGATGGCAAGGCGCTGATGCACCAGCACAAGCTTGAGCGGGTGCTGGTCGTCAACGATGCGTTCGAGTTGCGCGGGCTGATGACGGTGAAAGACATCACCAAGCAGACCAGCTTCCCCAATGCCGCGCGCGACGCCCAAGGCAAGCTGCGCGTCGGTGCGGCGGTCGGCGTGGGCGACGGTACCGAGGAGCGGGTCGAATTGCTGGTGAAGGCCGGCGTCGATGTGCTGGTGGTCGACACCGCCCATGGCCACAGCGCGGGCGTGATCGAACGCCTGCGCTGGGTCAAGCAGAACTTCCCCAGAGTCGACGTGATCGGCGGCAACATCGCCACCGGCGCCGCAGCGCTGGCCTTGGTCGAGGCGGGTGCCGACGCGGTCAAGGTCGGCATCGGCCCGGGGTCGATCTGCACCACACGCATCGTCACCGGGGTGGGCGTGCCGCAGATCATGGCGATCGACGCCGTGTCCAAGGCCCTCAAGGGCAGCGGCGTGCCGCTGATTGCCGACGGTGGCGTGCGCTACTCGGGCGACCTGGCCAAGGCGATTGCGGCCGGCGCGCACACGGTGATGATGGGCGGCGCGTTTGCCGGCACCGAAGAAGCGCCGGGCGAAATCATTCTGTACCAGGGCCGCACCTACAAGAGCTACCGCGGCATGGGCTCCATCGGCGCCATGCAGCAGGGCTCGGCCGACCGCTACTTCCAGGACGGGCCGGCCAACAACCCCAACACCACCAAGCTGGTGCCCGAAGGCATCGAAGGGCAGGTGCCGTACAAGGGCTCGATCGTCGGCATCATCTTCCAGATGGCCGGCGGCTTGCGTGCGTCGATGCACTACTGCGGCTGCAGCACCATCGACGACATGCACGACCGCGCCGAGTTCGTCGAGATCTCCTCGGCAGGCATTCGCGAGAGCCATGTGCACGACGTGCAGATCACCAAAGAAGCGCCCAACTACCGCATGGAGTGAGGCCACGGGGCCCGCCGTCGAGACCGCCACTTGAGCCACGCTCCTCCATCGTCTGCGCCGGCCGCGCCCGCCGCCCGGCCGGCCGCGATGCGATTCATCCTGATCACGGTGCTGATCGACATGGTGTCGATCGGCCTGATCGTGCCGGTGCTGCCCACGCTGGTGGCCAGTTTCACCACCGACCCGAGCGAAGCGGCCTTGTGGTACGGCGTCGTCGCATTCGCCTTCAGCATCGCCAACTTCTTCGGCGCGCCGCTGCTGGGTGCGCTGTCCGATCGCTACGGCCGGCGGCCGGTGTTGTTGATCGGCTTCTGCGGCCTGGCGCTGAACTTCTTTGCCACCGCATTGGCCACCCAGTTGTGGATGTTGATCGCGGTTCGGCTCGTCGGCGGCGCGATGCAGGCCAACGCGGCGGTGGCCAACGCCTACGTGGCCGACATCACGCCGCCGGAGGAGCGCGCCAAACGGTTCGGGATGCTGGGCGCGATGTTCGGCATCGGCTTCATCGTCGGCCCGGTGGCGGGTGGGCTGCTGGGGGGCATCAACCTGCACCTGCCGTTCTTTGCCGCCGGCACGCTGGCGCTGCTGAATCTGCTGTACGGGTATTTCGTGCTGCCGGAATCGTTGCCACCGGCGCTGCGCCGCGGCGTGACCTGGGCGGCCTTCAACCCGATCGCGTCGCTGACCCAACTCGGCCAGTTGAAGGGCGTGGGCCCGCTGGTGGTGGTCATCGGTTTGAGCAACCTGGCGCAGTTCGTCATGTACACCACCTGGGTGCTCTACACCAGCTTCAAGTTCGGTTGGGGGCCGACTGAAAACGGCTGGTCGCTGTTTGCGGTCGGCATCGCCGCGGCATTGGTTCAAGGCTTCTTGCTGGGCCGCCTGCTCAAACGCTTCGGCGCGCCGCGTCTGGCCACCATCGGCCTGATGTCCAGCGCGCTCGGCTACCTTTGCTGGGGGCTCGCGCCGGCGGGTTGGGTGATGTACGTCGTGATCGCGCTCAACCTGCTCGGCTTCACCGTCACCGCGTCGATCCAGAGCATTGTCTCGAACGCGGCCGATGCCCGCTCGCAGGGGCAGACCATGGGCGCGGTGGCGTCGCTCGCCAGCTTGATGGCCGTGCTCGGGCCGGTGCTGGGCGCGCCGCTGATGGGCGCGGTGTCGCACCTGCCGCCGAGCGACTGGCGCGTGGGCGCGCCGTTCTATTTTTGCGCCGCCTTGCAACTCGCGTCGATGCTGTTCGCGGCACGCCACTTCAGCCGCGAGCGCCGGCTGCTGCGCGAGGCTGCGGCGCCTTGATGCCTCAATCCACCGTTGCCCCGTTGTGAGCTGAAAACCTCCATGCACGACAAGATTCTGATCCTCGACTTCGGCTCCCAGGTCACCCAGCTGATTGCGCGGCGCGTGCGCGAGGCGCATGTGTACTGCGAGATCCACCCCAACGACGTGAGCGACGCGTTCGTGCACGCCTTTGCGCCCAAGGCCATCATCCTGTCGGGCAGCCACGCCTCCACCTATGAAGACCACGAACTGCGCGCACCGCAAGCCGTGTGGGACATCGGCGTTCCAGTCCTCGGCATCTGCTACGGCATGTTCACGATGGCGGTGCAGCAGGGCGGCCAGGTGCAGGCGGCCGACCAGCGCGAGTTCGGTTACGCCGAAGTGCGCGCCCGGGGCCATACCCGGTTGCTGCACGGCATCGAGGATTTTGCGACGCCCGAAGGCCACGGCATGCTCAAGGTGTGGATGAGCCACGGCGACAAGGTCACCGAGCTGCCACCCGGCTTCAAACTGATGGCGTCGACGCCGAGCTGCCCGATCGCCGGCATGGCCGACGAGGCGCGTGGCTACTACGGGGTGCAGTTCCACCCCGAGGTGACCCACACCGTGAAGGGCCGCGAGCTGATCGAGCGCTTCGTGCTTGAGATCGCGCAGGCCCAACCCGACTGGGTGATGGGCAGCTACATCGACGAAGCGGTGGCCCGCATTCGCGCGCAGGTGGGCGATGAGGAGGTGCTGCTGGGCTTGTCGGGCGGTGTCGACTCCAGCGTCGCGGCCGCGTTGATCCACCGCGCCGTCGGCGACCAGCTGACCTGCGTGTTCGTCGACCACGGCCTGCTGCGCCTGAACGAAGGCCGCATGGTGATGGACATGTTTGCCGGCCGCCTGCACGCCAAGGTGATTGCGGTCGACGCGAGTGCCCAGTTCCTCGGCGCGCTGGCCGGCGTCACCGACCCAGAGACCAAGCGAAAGATCATCGGGCGCGAGTTCGTCGAAGTCTTCCAGGCCGAGGCGGCAAAGTTGAAAGCAGCCTCGACCGGCGCGGGCCAGGGCGTCAAGTGGCTGGCCCAGGGAACGATCTACCCCGACGTGGTCGAGTCCGGCGGCGCCAAGACCAAGAAGGCCACGAGCATCAAGAGCCACCACAACGTCGGTGGCCTGCCCGAAACCCTGGGCCTGAAACTGCTCGAGCCGCTGCGTGAGCTGTTCAAGGACGAGGTGCGCGAACTGGGCGAGGCCCTCGGCCTGCCGCACGACATGGTGTACCGCCACCCGTTTCCGGGCCCGGGCCTGGGCGTGCGAATCCTTGGTGAAGTGCGCCCCTTGTTCGCCGACCTGCTGCGCCGCGCCGACGCCATCTTCATCGAGGAGCTGCACAATTTTCGTGACCAGAGCACCGGCAAGACCTGGTATGAACTCACGTCCCAGGCCTTTGCGGTGTTCCTGCCGGTCAAGAGTGTCGGCGTGATGGGAGACGGCCGCACCTATGACTACGTGGTTGCGCTGCGGGCCGTGCAGACCAGCGACTTCATGACGGCCGACTGGGCCGAGTTGCCCTACGCGCTGCTGAAAAAAGTGTCGAGCCGCATCATCAACGAGGTGCGCGGCATCAACCGCGTGACCTACGACGTGTCGAGCAAGCCGCCTGCGACCATCGAGTGGGAATGAGGCTACCGTGGCGCAGGCAGGCGTACACCGTCCAACCGTGTTTCAAGCTTGCCGTAGATCTCCCAACAGAGACGCGGCGACGGCTTCTTCGGCGATTACCAAGCCATGGCGCTGCATGAGCGGGGCCAGCGCGCTATCCCACGACGCGGCGACGCGGGTGTGGGCCAGATCGCGCCGCGTGTGCGAAGCGCTTGCCGCCGCGGCCTCGTAGTCCAGCGCTGCGAAACGCCAGGGCTGTGCTCCCCAGGCGCGCATGACGTGGTTGGCGATCTGCACGCCGGCCCAGTCGAAGTCGCCGTGGTAGCGCAGGTGGGCTCCGGCTTGTGCCAACTGGGTGAGCAGGGTGCGCTGGGCCGCCGCCGGCATGCCGTCGGTGCAGACCAGCGGGCCGCAACGGACGCCGAGGCGGTCGGCGACGATGGCAACCAGATTGGGGTTCTCGCACACGAACACGGTCAGGCCAGCGACGGCCCAGCGTGGCGGGGTGCGCAGCAGCCGGCGCAGCGACAAGTAGGCCGGTTCACCCGGCGTGCACACCGGCACCTCGTTCGCCTGAACCGGCAGATTCAGCAACAGTGCCGGGCGAGCCAGTTCATTGACCAACACGCCGGCCCGCGCCCAGACGTCGCGGGTGCGCTCGTCGGGCGCGCTGTCGGGCGGGTCATCGGGCGGGCCATCGTGACCGTCGATGCCCGGCGGACTCGGTTCGATCTGGCGCCAGACGGCCAGCACCAGCGTCGCGGTGGCTTGGCCAGTGTCCAGCGCATGCGCGTTGCCCAGCGTTTCGGCCGCCAGTTGGGCACGCGCCAGGCCGCCCGCAGGCAGGCGGCGCAGCACGGCCTCCACAGCTTGGAGCAAGTGCGCGGCGGCCAAGGGGCTCTGCCGGGCCAGGCGTTTGAGCAAACCGAGCGCGGCCGGCGCCTGCAAATAGCCGCCGAGCGCGGGGTGCGCGCAGGACGCGACCACGGCGGACCAGCTCGCCCGGGCTGCGGCGCGCACCGACGCGAGGTGCGCGATGGGGCCGTCGATTTGTTCCAGCGCCTCCCGCAGCGAGCCCGCGATGCCGGCGCCGCGCAGCGTTGCATCGAGCCGGGCGACGTCGATCCGCATCGATTTCGAATCCCGCGGCGGGCGCCCCGTCAGCAGGGCCAGGGCTTCACGCTCCGCGACGCTCAAGGAACCCAGGCGCAGCAGGCCCGGCGGTGCGCCCGGCGCAGCGCGTTCGAAGTGGCGCCGCAGACGCTGGCGCAATGCGGCCAGTTCGTCGCCGCCGAGCCGCTTGTGCAGGCGTGGGTCCAGGTCGATGCGACTCATGCCGGTGCAAACCGCCGGTCCGGGTCGTCCTCGTGCCGTTTGGCTCGGCCGTCCCAGGTCCAGCGTGAGACGAACACTGCGTCGATGCCTTCGCGCCTTTGCAACTGGCAGATCGAAACGCCGGGCAGTTCGGCGTAACACGCCCATTCGCGTTCGCTGGTGATCACGAAGTCGAGGTCGAACTCGCGGATCAGCCCCATGCAGTGCGCCCGCGCCGCATCGTCGATGCCGGCGAAGGCTTCGTCGAGCAGCATCAGGCGCGGGGCGTGCGGGTTGCTGCCCTGGCTGTAAAAACTGGCGATGGCGGCGAACAGCGGCACCGTCAGGCCCAAGGCGCGTTCGCCGCTGGAGGCCGGCCCCGAGAGCTTGCGCCATTGGCCGTCCTGCAGACGTTCGACGCGGAAGCGGTGCCAGCGGCGGTAGTCGAGCGCACGCGCCAGCTGATCGACCATGCTGCCGCCGCTGTCGCCCAAGGGTCTGCCCAGGTCGACATCGGCGCGCTCGCGCTCGGCGCTGATGCGCTGCTGAAGCATCGAGCCGACGACCCGCCGGTCTTCGGCCGACCAGAGGTCCGCGCTGGTGTTGAGCAGGTGCCGGCGTGCGGCTTCGAGCCCGACCGGCGCACCTTCGTCTTCAGTGAGTGGCTGCCATTGCAGGCGGTAGCGCACGCCGGTGGAGGTCGGGCGCTTGTGCAGTTCCTTGTTGATGGCCTGCACCTGCGTCTCGGCTGCGCGCAGCAGGCGCTGGGCTTCGGCGGCAATCTCGGCCTGCAGGTAGTTTTCCAGCACCGCGCTTTCTTTTGCGGTGAGCAGTTCACTGCGCTGGTGGATGTCGTCGGCAAGCCGCAGTGCGAGCTGGTCGGGGCGCTCGGAGCGGTTGTGAAAAATGATGTGCACGACGAAGCCCCAGTCGCTGGGCTCGGCGGGCGCCTGGTGGCCGAGTGCGCTTAGCGCGCGCTGCAGTTCCTGCAGGTCTTCGGTGATCTGCCGCTGCACGCGGGTCCAGCCGGCTTCGTCGTCCCGGATGTGCGCGAGCGCCTGTTCGATGCGGCGCGCAAGTGTCAGCGCGGGGTCGATGGTCCAGGCGCTGCGCAGGTCGGGCAATTCGATGTCGGGCAGCGCCGACGACAACAGGCTGCTGTCGGCAAAGTGCTGCAAGCGCGCGACGGCCGCGGCGCGTGCTTCGCTGCGCTGGGTCAGCGTGTGCTCAGTGCTTTCGCTCCTGGCGTTGGCGCGTGCGCGGGATTCGCCGGCGAGGCGGCGCGTTTCGGTGGCCGAACGCTGGGCCGCGTCTGCCGCCTGCACGGCCTGGCGCGCTTCGGCCAGTTGCCGGCGCAGGCCATCGACCTGGGCACCGACGGTTTCGCGCAGCACCTCGAAACGTGCCTGCGCTTCTTCGGCTTCGATGCGGCTGGTGGCAAGCCTTGTCTCGCGTTCCCGCCACTGCGCCAGCGCCTCGGCTTCGCGCGACTGCTGCAACAACAGCCCGGGCTGCGCGCGCCGCCATTCCTGCGCCGCCTGCACCAGTCGGTATTGCGCGTCGTTGAAAGCCTGCAATGCGGCTTCGATGGGGGCCAGCGCCTCAGCCGCTGGCGGCAGGCGCATGTCGGTGGCGTCGCGCTGCAGCCGGTCGCGCGCGGCGTGTTGGGTCTGCTCGGCGTCGCGGCACTGAGTTTCCGCCTGGTCCAGCCGGGTGCGCGCGGTCTGGAATTCGCGGGCGCAGGCGGCGGTGTGCGTCAGTGCCTGGCGCAGCGGCTGCTCGGAAGGGGCGCTGCGCCATTCGTGTTCGGCCTGGCGCCGGTCTGCTTCGAGTTGCTCGAGCTGCAGGGCCACGGCGGCACTCTCGCTGTGCTGGCTGGCCTGGCGCTGCGCGATGATTTGCAGACGCTGCCGCCGCGCCGTCGCGCGGGCAGCATGGCCGATGTAGACCGCCTGCGGTTTGCTCCATGCGCCTGCCAGCGTGCCGAGTCGAAAGCGGCCGTCGGGCGCGACCCAGGCTTCGGTGGCATCGGGCGTGCCGTCGTCATCCAGGCCGCCGCAGGCCACGCTGGCGAGCAGGCGTTCGAGGGTGGCGGCCCGCAGCGTGGCATCGGCGGGCAGGTCGGTCCGCAACCAGTCGGCCAGCGACGCGCCGGGCGCGGGCGGGCGCTGAGCCCATTGGGTGTCGAGCCAGGCCGGGTTGCCGTCGTCGGCGACGAGCAGCGCGCCGTCGGGCGCGACCCAGGCGTCGAGCAGGCCCGAAGCTTCGAGCGCGGCTTCGAGACCCGCGCGCTGCGCGCTGTCGACGTGGTCGAGAAATTCGACCAGCTGCCACAGTGGCGCGCCGGCGAGTTGCCTGCGGCTGTCGGCTGTGCGCGTGTACGGCATTGGCGGCACGGCGTCGCGGCCGGCGCTCAAGTGCTCGCGCTCGGCTTCGAGCTCGGCGCGTTCGCGTTGCAGGGTATCGCGCTGCGTGCCGAGTGTGACCTGGCGTGACGCGTGCCGCACACTGGCTTGTTGCTGTGCCGCTTGCAAGGCCAGCCGGGCCGGGTTGTCACTGTCGGGGGCGGCGAGCAGCACCCAATCGTTCAAGGCTTGCAGCGGGCCGTCATCCATCAGGCGAAGCTGCACCAGGCCTGCGCAGTGCGCCGTCCAGGCTTCGACCAGCGCCTGCCCGGCTTGTTCGACCGCGGCATCGGCCGTGCCGCGGCGTTGTGCCGCTTGTTCCAGTTCCCCTTGGCGCTCGCGCTGCGCCTCGTGCTTTTGCGCCAGCGCCAGACCCGCTTGCCGCAGCTCGCCGTGGCGGCGCTGCAGCAGCGCCAACTGATCGCGGCGCACGGCCACTGCGGTGCGCAGCGCTGCGGGCGCGGCGTCGAACTCGCGCGCGCCAAGGTCGACCAGCGCCGGCGGCGCCAGCGCGGCCAGCGGGTTCTCGCCGAACGCGGCCGCCACACCCGCACTGCCGGCGTGCTGTGCGCCTTCACGGCGCACGGTCAGCAGCGCCTGCTCGGCCAGCATTGCATGCTGCGCGGTTTGCCGACGGGTCTGCTGTTCGCGCTCCCAGCGGCTGCGGGCCTGGCTGCAATCGGTTTGCTCCGTCGCCACGGCCGTGTGGCGCTTGATGGCGTCTTTTTCAGCGCCCTCAAGCCGGTTCGCATCCTGGTTGATCGGGTCGGACTGCAGCGTCTCCTGGCGGCTGCGTTGTGCGGCCAGCGTGCGCTCTGCCTGCTCCTGGGCCTGCTGCCCCTGCGCCTCGGCGGTCAACGCGGCCTGCAGGTCGGCTTGCGCCTGGTTGCGTTCCTGGCTCGCGTTGTCGAAATCGGTCTGCGCCTGGCGCAGTTCGCGCGCCTGGCGGCGCGTCAGCATGCCGGTGTAAACGCGGTAGCGCTGGTCGAAACGCTCCACGGCCTTGGCCAGGCCCTTGAGTTCGTCGAGCTGGCGGCGGTCTTCCTCCAGCTGGTTGAGGGCTTCCGCCACGTCGGTGAGCAGTTCCTGCGGCATTGGCGGCAGCGCTTCGGTCAGCGCATGCGATAGGCCGGCCTCGTCGGGCTTCTTTGACAACTGCGGCTGGCGCAACTGGATCAAGGTGTCCATCAGCGCGTCGTAGCGCCGTGTGCCGAGGTGGAACAGGCGTTCGTCCACCGCGCGGCGGTAGCTGGCGGCCGACTCGAACACCTGGCCCCGGCCGGTGGTGGCATCGCGCAGGCGCTCACGTGTCAGCACCACACGCTGGTCGTTGGTGAGCCAGAAATCGAGGCCGATGCGTGGCCCGCGGTTGTCACTGCTGTTGCCATTGACGCCGCCGCTTTCCTCCAGCATGAAGAACCAGCTGTCCACGTGCGCGCGCGCCGCCACCGCCGACAAGCCCGCGCCCAGCGTCAGGTAGTGCGCTTGGCCGTCTTCCGCGATGCGGCCGAACTCGATCCAGGCATAACCGATGCGCCGCGGGTAGCTGTTCATCAACAGGTTCCACGCCATTTTTTTGTCGCCGTCGCCATCCGGTTCGATGCGCGACGAACGCAGGTTCGCATCGAACAGGAAGGGCAGCGTCAACGACAGTACCTTCGATTTGCCGGTGCCGTTGTTGCCGCGCAGCAGCAGGTGGCCGTCGCGGAACCAGAACTCCTCGCTGTCGTAGTGGAACAGTTCGACCAGACCGAGCCGCAGCGGCTGCCAGCGTTGGCGCAGCGGTTCGGGCAGGGCGGGGCGGTCGGGGGGCGTGTCGGTTTCGGGCGCCGTGTCGAAGATGTCGAGGGTCATGGGTCAGAACAGCGAGCCGCTGGGTGAGTTGCCGGTGGAGCGGCTGCGTGCCGCCGTCGGCTGCACGTCGGCGTCGCCAAGCGCAAAACGGGCGATGGCGGGCAGCGCTCGGATGCGGTTCGTCTCGCGCATGATAAGTTGGAGTTTGTGCAGCCGCTCGAGCGCGGTCTGCGCGAGTTCCCGTTCCGCCCCGGGCTCGCGCGCCGACTTGCGCCAGAAACGGCCGTAGCGCTCGGTGGCGCCGCGCACGAAGGCGGCAATCGCATCGTCGGTCGTCACCGTGCTTGCACCGTCTCGGCGGGCGCGCTCGGCCAGGTGTTCGGCGACCAGCAGCGTCACGTGCGCTTCGGTGCCTTCGGCAGGCATCGCGACATCGGTCAGCGTGCCCGCTTCATCGGTCAGCGCCAGGCCTTCGGCGCGCTGCTCGGCGACCAGGCCGGTGGCATCGCTCAAGCGGGCGGCCATCACGCCGCGCTGGTTGGCGAAATAGGCTTGCGTCTCGGCGTCGAGCGCATCGGCGTAGACCACCGGGTCGTCGAGCAGGCGGCGTGCCAGCGTGTGGCGCAGCGCGGTGCGGCGGCCTTCGTCGCTGTCGGCCACGTGTTCGGCGGTCAGCGCGTGCAGCCGCTCGTCAAAGGTCACCGGCGCGTCCTGCGCAGCCCAGGTGGACGGCCCGCGCACTGCGGCGAGCATGCCGGCCAGCATCCGGCGCTGAATGTCATAGAGCGCATCGGCCCCGGCGTCGCTGGAATTGCCGACGCTGTGGCCGTGCACGAAGCCGTCCTCGTCGCCGGCCACACGCTGCAGCACGCCGAGCTCCAGCAGGCTGCGGCAGACCGTGACCAGGTCGCGCCGCTCGGCGGCGCTGCGCAGCGTGAAGCTGAACTGGCGCGCCGCGAGCGCCGGATCGGCAGCCAGCTCCATCACGCGCTCGCCGAGCAGATGCAGTGTGATCTGCGGGTCGGCACGTTCCAGCACGGCGCAGGCCAGGCACAGCAGCACGTAGCGGCGACGGTCGAAGTCTTTCAGGCCGCGGGTGGCGCTCAGCAGGTCGGCGGGGCGTTTGTAGAGCCTCGCGCCTTCGCGCTCGACTTGCAGCACCCAGCCGGCTTCGCGCGCAAACCACTCGCGCAGCTTGTCGGCTTGGCGGCGCACCGCGTCGAGTGATTCTTGGAGCGCGGAGTCGAGCTTCACGTTGTGAAGCGCGAGACCAACCTGGCGGGCGAGCTCGGTGAGCGCGAGGTCATCGGCCTCGTTGAACGGGAGCGCGCCTTCCGCGCGCCGGACG
>JANORB010000029.1:0-30156 GCA_031415135.1 Methylibium sp. | reverse complement strand
TGTTCACGCGACAGGTGAGTGGCCTTCTCGGTGGCGAGAAGATCAATCGCTTCGTCGTCAGCACCCACAGCATGGCCTTGGCGACCAGCCTGGGGCGCTTGGCCGAACGCCTGGCCGAACGCAGCGACGCCAAGACGCAGGCACAACTGGCCGCGTTGTCTGAGGCGGCGGACGCTGTGGAGCGCGCCGTGCTGCCGGCCAGCCTCGCGCGCAGCCTGCACCGGCTGACTCCGGATGCCGCCCGCGTGATGCGCGCGCTGCCCTCTTTGCTTGACGACGCTCGCGAGGACGAAGACGACGCGATGCTCAAACGCATCGGCGACCTGTTCGACCACCGACCCGAAACCTACTACGCGCTGATCCAGATGGACGGCGACCGCATGGGTGCCTGGATGGCCGGCAACGAACCCGACTACCAGCGCAATTTCGCCGACAGTTGGCATCCGCAGGTGCGTACCGCGGTGCTACAAAAGTTCGGCCACGAGCCGCGTCTGCTCGACTACATGAAGTCGCTGCGGCCTGCGTCGCCGGCGCGGCACGCGGCGATCTCGGCCGTGCTGAACGATTTTTCCACCCACGTGGCCCGCCATGTGGTGGAAGAAGTATTCAAGGGCAAGCTGCTGTATGCCGGTGGCGACGACGTGCTGGCAATGGTCAGCGTGGACGACTTGCTGCCTTGCATGCTGTTGCTGCGCGCGGCTTACAGCGGCGTTGGCGAATGGGGCGCGTTGCCAGGCGTGGATGACTTGCGCGGTTTGGCGCTGGGCAGCGGCTACGTCGGGCTGGGGAGGAACCACACACAGCGTCTGCTGCCGATGATGGGCCGTGACGCCACGGCCTCCATCGGCGCCGTGGTGGCACATCACCAGGCGCCGCTTGGCACGGTGATGCGCGCATTGCGCCAAGCCGAGAAACAAGCCAAGAATCATCGCAAGAGCGATCGCAAGGGCATTCGGAACGACGGCCGCAACGCCTTCTGCCTGCGCGTGCTGAAGCGCGGTGGCGGCGAGGTGAGCGTGACCAGCCGGTTCTGGGACCAGGCCCTTGTCAGGACCGGTCAACGCCTGCCGCTTCACGAGACCGCCCTGGGATTGATGCTGCGCTTTGCCGAGACGCTGGCGCAATCCGACATGTCGCGCCGGGCGGTCTTCAACACCACGGAGTGGCTGGTCGCGCTGCCGTCGCGGCCGAGTCAGAACGATCGCAATCCAGCGATGAGCGACGACGAATGGCAACGCATGGTGACGATGAATCTCGCGATGCAGTTCAAGCGCCAGAGCGGCCTTCCCGAGCAGGCCGCCGAATTCGTCAAGCTGGCGTGTGCCGAGAGTGATCCCAGCAAGACGCTGGAAGTCCTTGAAGGCATGCTCGTCACGGCCGAGTTCTTCGCTCGTGAAGGGCGTTTTTTGCGCGAGGGCGCTTGATGAGCACACGCTACTTTTTTGTTGAGCCCATCGACGTGCTGATGCTGCGCGGCAACCGCAGCTTCGGCGACGCGGGCCAGCATGGCGAGTCGCTGATCCCGCCTTGGCCATCGGTGTTTGCCGGTGCGTTCCGCTCGGCCTTGCTGGCCGATGATGCGAGGCGGCTGGCTGAATTTGTCGCGGTAGGCAGCGGGTATTTCTCAAGCGAAGGCGAGCGCAATGAACGCATGCGCGGTGTACTGGGCGAGGCGCTCTTTGCCGTGCTCGGTACGCCGCAGCATCCCGGTCCTTTCAGAGTCACCTGGGCCTCGCTGGGTCTGGCTGCTTCCGACGCGGCGTCGCCGCAAGCAGTCTTGCCACTGCCGGCCGACTTGCTGGTGGCGGACGAGCCCTCCGCGTTACCCGTGGCCTTGTTGCCGGCTTCACTGCCGCCTGGAACACTGGGCACATCGACCCTGCCGATGGTGGCCTTGCTGCGATCTGGCAAGCAGGTCAAGCCGGCCGGCGGGCACTGGCTTGACGGCGCTGGCCTGGCTGCGCATGTGCGGGGCCAGCCCGTACCGACAACTCTGCGCACGGCAGATGTTTACAAAACCGAAACCCGCCTGGGCATCGCCCTCAACGCCGCCTCACGCACGGCCAGCGACGGTGCGATCTACACCACCGAAGCCGTGGCTTTCGGCAAGCACGCCGGTTTCATCGTCGGCGTGCAAGGGGCGGGCGACCTGCTCCCGGACCAAGGCATGCTGCGCCTGGGTGGCGACGGCAAGGGCGCGCAATACCGCGAAGTGCCCTTCGACCTGCCTGCTATCGCAGGGCCACGCGAAGGCGGGCGCTTTCGCTTGCTGCTGACCACGCCCGCGCTGTTTTCGGGCGGCTGGTTGCCGACCGGCGTGGTGCCCGAGGGCGCGCAGTTGCGACTGCACGGCCCGGGCTTCAGTGCCCGCCTGGTCTGCGCGGCCCTCGGCCGGCACGAGGTGGTGTCAGGCTGGGATCTGGCCCAGTGGCAGCCCAAGGCCGCACAGCGCGCCGCGCCCTCTGGCAGCGTCTACTGGTTCGATGAGTTCGAAGGCGATGCCGGCAAGCTTGCCGCCTGGGTGGCGCATGGCCTGTGGCCCGAGAATGAGGCCATGTCCGCCGAACAACACCAGCGCCGCGCCGAAGGTTTCAACAACGCCCTGCTGGGCGATTGGCGGTAAGGAAGCACCATGCTCACCATCAAATTGAACGCCGTGATCGACAGCAACCGGCAATTGCACCTGCAGTTGCCGCCTGACACGCCGGCCGGTGCTGCGGAGGTGATCGTGACGGTCACGCCGGCGCCCGCTGCGGCCAATGCCGCACCGGCGGGGTCGCTGCGCGAGTTCTTCGCCGGGCTCGATGCCGATGGGCGGCCCCGGCTGTCGGCACAAGAGGTCGACCGCTGGATCGAAGACGAGCGAAACGCCTGGGATTGATGCGATGCGCGTCTACCTCGACAGCTGCGTGCTGATCTACCGAATCGAACAGCGGGCGCCTTGGGCCGGTCGGGTGAACGAGCGCCTGGCGCTGTTTGAAGCGAACGGTGCGGCCCTGGTGGTCAGCGAGCTCACCCGGCTGGAATGCCGGGTGCTGCCGATGGCGCTTGGCCGCGCCGACATGCTCAGCGACTACGACCGGTTCTTCGAGCAGCCCATGATCGGCTGGCAGGCGCTGGATCGCCCGGTGTTCGAACTGGCAACGAAGTTGCGCGCTGCGAGCCGATTGAGAACGGCCGATGCACTCCACCTGGCCGCTGCGCTGAGCGCCGGTTGCCAGCAGTTCATCACCAACGACCAGCGGCTGGCACGCGCCGCAGCCGATCAGATCGACGTGGTTGCGCTCGACAGCGTGGCCTGACCGAACCCACAAGATTTCCACGACCCCCAGACAGGCCATCGAATGTTCCAAGCCCAACAACTCGTGTTCTACAACTGCCTGAGTCCCGTGCACATGGGTGCCGGAACGGCGGTGGGTGCCATCGACAACCCGATCCAGCGCGAGGTGCATACGCAGTACCCGGTGATTGCCGGCTCTGGCCTGAAGGGAGCGGTGCGGCACCACTTCAATCAAACCTGGCAAGGCGAGGCGGCATTGATCAAGCGCCTGTTCGGGCCGGACACCGACGCCTCGGACCACGCCGGCGCAATTGCCTTCACCGATGCGCAATTGGTGGCGTTCCCGGTGCGCTCGTTGAAGAACACATTCATCTATGCCACCTGTCCGACCGCGCTGGCGCGGCTGAAGCGGCTGGCGGGCAAGGCGGCGCCGTGGACAGTGCCCGAGGTGGCCGAGGGGCAGGCGCTCGTGGCAAGCCCGGGCGCATTGAGCAATGGCCGTCTGGTGCTCGAGGCCTTCGACTTCGCTGCCAGGGAAGACGCTGGAACGAAGCAGATTGCCGATTGGCTGTCGCAGCACGGTCTTCCCGCCGGCGGCGAACATGCCTACTTTCGCAGCAAGATGGCGGTCGATCTGGTGGTGCTGGGCGACACCGAGTTCAGCCACTTCGTCAGGCACGCGACGGTGGTGGAAGCGCATGTGGCCATCGACCCCGACACCGGCGCGGCCAAAGATGGCGGGTTGTTCTACACCGAGAACCTTCCTCCCGAATCCTTGCTGGCCGGCTTGGTGATGGCCAGCGTGGAGCGCCAGAGCAAGAAGGAACGACGCGACACGCTGCTGGATGCGAGCGCCGTGCTGGCGGCGGTGCTGCACGGCACGAACTCACCTGGCGGCTTGACCGGGGGTCTGCTGCAAGTGGGCGGAGACGCCACCACCGGCCGCGGCCTGATCGTCGTGCATGCGCCGGAGATCGCCTGATGCCTTACCAGACACTGGACCAGCAGCGCGCAGCCTTTGCGTGGCGCGCCGTTACCGACGCGAAAAAGACCATGCGTGAGTTCAAGGACTTCAAGAATCTGGCCAAGGGCGCGCCTGCGCTCATCATGGGCAACGGGCTGATGCCGGCCTTGGCGTTCTACGAATCGCGGGCGAAAGATCCCGCCAAAGCCCTCAACCAGGCCATCAGCGCGTGGCTGGTGCAGCGCTTTGCCGGCGATGCCGCGATGAAGCCGCTGCCAAAGCGCTACCCGGAATTGATGGACCGTTTGCTCGGTGCGCCGTCGGCTTTCTACATGGCCGCGACCGATGAAACCCTGGCGATGCTGAAGTGGCTGCGGCAGTTTGCCGACGCGGCCGACAGCGCGGAAAACTGAGATGGCACAGGCCGCCGTTCCGCAAAGAATTCAGGGCTTCGGCGACTGCCCGCCCGGCCACCGGTTCAATCTCTATCTGGAGGTCTGGAACGCGCAGTGGGAGCCCGACCAGAATGAGGCAAGCAAAGCAGCTGCCGCCAAGGCCGCTTGTGCCATGCCGCGCGCCGCGGCTGAGTTGCTGCACGGCCTGCACAGCCGTCAGGCCGGCACAGCGCGCGCGTTGGGTGAGCAACGTTGCTGCGTCATCGAGGCCGAGACGACGGCACCGTTTGCCACGGGACTGGGACTCGAACACCCGATCGAAAACGGTTTCGCTTTCCTGTCGCCCTATGGCTTGCCCTACCTGGCCGGCAGCGGCGTCAAAGGCGTGCTTCGGCGCGCAGCCGAAGAGCTGCGCGATGACGGTGATGCGGCGCTCACCGACGCCGTGATCGACGCACTCTTCGGCCCAGAAAATGCCACCGTTGCACGGCGCGGCGCGCTGACATGCTGGGATGTCGTTCCGCGCTGCGAAGACGGCATGACGGTGGAGATCATGACGCCGCACTTCACTGACTACTACCAGGGAAAAGAATCGCCGCACGATGCGGGCAAGCCGAATCCGATCCCATTTCTGGCGGTGCCGGTCGGCACGAAACTCGACTTCGTGCTGACGTTCGAGACCTCGCTTGTCTGCGACGAACAGCGCGACGCGCTGGCCGACTGGCAGTTGCTGGTGCGCCGCATCGTGGCGCATGCGTTCAAGTGGCTCGGCTTCGGCGCCAAGACGGCGGTGGGCTACGGCGCGATGCGCGAAGACCCGGCGCAGCAGGCGAAGTTCGAGGCCAAACAGGCCGCGAAGGCGCAAGCCCTGGCCGCTGAGCGCAAGGCCGCAGCAGATTTGCTGAAGACGCCGGAGCAACTTGAAATGGAACAGGCAGCGCTGGCGATCGAGGCGTTCCGGAAATTACTCTCAGACGAAAGGGCGCGTGGCAAATACCAGCCGCAACTCGGGTTCCATCCGAAACGACTGGTGTTCCTGGAACTCGCTCGCGCCTGGGTCAGCGAGTCCGCTCGGAGCGAAGCTGGCGCGGTGCTTCGAGAGTCCTTCAAGTTCACCGAATGGCCCGGTAAGGGCGACATCAAAGCCAAGCTGAAGGCCTCGGTTGCAGAACTCGATGGCGCTGCATGACGCGCTACTTCGTCTCACGTCATCCTGGCGCCATCGCCTGGGCACGCAAACACAAGGTCGTCGTCGATGCTTGGGTCGATCATCTGGAGCCGAGCCGGGTTGCCGAAGGCGATTCGGTGATCGGCAGCTTGCCGATCCATCTGGTGGCCGGCGTGTGCGCACGCGGCGCCACCTACCAGCACCTGCAGTTCGACGTTTCGGCGCAGCAGCGTGGCCGCGAACTGGACGCCTGCGACCTCGACGCGCTGGGTGCGCGTCTGGTCGGCTACCGGGTCGCCATCTGTGACACCACTTCAAACCTCTGCAAGGAAATCTGATGTCTGAGCCGCAGAAGTTCGATACCCACGTGTGCCTGGTGTCCGACCAGGCCACGCCCAACCTGCTGCCGCTGCTCGACGAGCGCTGGCGGCCGCTCTCGGTCGTGCTTGCCACCAGTGCGGCGATGCGCGCGCGATCTGCGGCGCTCGCAGGTCTGTTGCAGACCAAAGGGATCAAGGTCGAGACGCTGCCCCTGCGCGATGTCTACGACTACGCCTCGCTGTGCGACGACTTTCTTGGCTTTCTCGCGGCCAGCAGCGACCAGAACGTGGCCCTGAATGTGACCGGCGGCACCAAGCTGATGGCGGTGGCCGCACAGGAAGTGTTTCGGGCGAATGACCGGCCTGCGTTCTACGTCAGCATCGAGACCGATGAGATCATTTTCCTGAGCGGCGGGCACAGCGCCCCGCTCAACACGAAGCTGAAGATCGTCGAATCACTGCGCGCACATGGTTACGCGACCCAAGGTGGACAAACACCCCAGATCAGCGCGGCGCAGCGCGACCTCGCCGCGAGGTTGGTCGACCATGTGAGCAGCGCCGGCCGGGCTTTGGGCCAGATCAACAGCCTGGCCAACCAGGCCAAACCATCGCTGCGTTGCCAGATGACCGAAGCTCAGGCGGACTCGAAGGCCTTGTCAAACATGCTGGCTCTGTTTGCCGATGGCGGCTATGTTAAACAGGCGGGCACGGCCTTGACGTTCCCCGACGAAGCATCACGCTTCTTTGTCAATGGCGGCTGGCTCGAGTACCACCTGCTGCAAGTGCTGCGCGACCTGCAGGGCACCCATCCCGTCACCGACATCGCGTTCAACTTGAACGTGGTCCGTCCCGACGGCAACACGGACAACGAGATCGATGTCGCGTTCATGTACCGCAACACGCTCCACATCATCGAGTGCAAGTCGGCGAATCTCGCGCAACCGGGCGCGACGCAGGACGACAAGGCGACCGAGGCCGTCTATCGAATGGAATCGCTGCTGAAGCTCGGGGGTCTGCGAACACGCGGGATGATCGTCGACTATCGCGGGGCGTTCGCCGCTTCGGATGCCAATCGACAACGCGCAAAGTCGGCCCGGCTCGAAATCCTCAGCGGCAGCGAATTGAAAGACGCCAAGGGTCAGATCGGACGCCGCTGGATGAGTGCAGTGGCCTGATCGGCCGCTGCGCTCAACCCCGCCCGACAAACGGCATCTTGGTCGCCATCACGGTCATGAATTGCACGTTGGCGTCCAGCGGCAGGCTGGCCATGTGCACCACGGCGTTGGCCACATGGGCCACGTCCATGCGCGGCTCCACCATCATGCTGCCGTTGGCTTGCGGCACGCCGGCGGTCATGCGCTCGGTCATGTCGGTGGCGGCGTTGCCGATGTCGATCTGGCCGCAGGCAATGTCGTGCGCGCGGCCGTCCAGCGACACCGCCTTGGTCAGGCCGGTGATGGCGTGTTTGGTGGCGGTGTAGGGCGCGCTGAACGGGCGCGGCGCGTAAGCCGAGACCGAGCCGTTGTTGATGATGCGGCCACCGCGCGGGGTCTGCGCCTTCATCATCCGGAAGGCTTCCTGGATGCACAGGAACACACCGGTCAGGTTGATGTCGACCACCGCCTTCCACTGCTCGACCGTCAACTCGTCGAGCGGGACCGCCGGCGCGCCGGTACCGGCGTTGTTGAACAGAACGTCGAGCCGGCCGAAGGCCCTGTGGGTGGCGGCGAACAGCGCCTTGACCGACACCGGATCGGTCGCATCGGTCGGCACGGGCAGGGCGTTGCGGCCCAGCGCGGCGGCGCGCGCAACGGTTTCCTGAAGGGCATCGGCGCGGCGCCCGGCCAGCACCACGTGGTAGCCCGCGTTCAACAATGCCAACGCGGTGGCGCGGCCGATGCCACTGCCGGCGCCGGTGACCAATGCAACTTTCATGCTGACTCCTTGTCGTGGGTGAATGATGGGTTCGGGTGCGGCCTCAACCGGCCTCAACTGGCCTCAACCGGTGCCGCTTCATCGGCGCTCACATCGAAGCAGTCGGCAAACGTGAAGTACAGCGAGGCATAGAACACGGTCGAGAAAATCAGCGACGCGGGCATCGCCGCGACCGCCATCAACTGCACTTGCCCGAGCAGCGCGAACAACAGGTTGGTCAGCAGCGCGAACAGCAGGATCACCGCCGTCCAGGTCAGCGCGTAGACCGTGAACGCAACGCGGTTGCGCCAGCAGGCCATCAGGCTGAAGAAGAGTGACTTGGCGGCCGTCTGCCCGCCCCAGTGCACCAGCGCCGGCGCGTGCCAGAACGGCACCGACAGCAAACCCGCCAGGCCGAAGCGCAGCAGCAGGCCCATTTGCAGCCGGGGATCGGCCAGTTGCTCCTGCATGGCGTCGGGCGGGGCCTCGTTGCTGGGCAGGGTCTGCATCAGTTTGTCGAGCGCGCCCCCATCGACCACGTCGCTGAACCACATGATCAAGGCGGTGGCCAGCGCATACATCACGCCGAGCTGCAGCATGGCCACCAGCCGGGGCCGCCCGCGGCGCAGCGGTTCGACGAAGACACGCGGCAGCGGGAACTTGCCCGCCAGCGCGCCGCGCGTGGCGATCATGAAGCCCAGCGACGCCAGCGGCAGCACCGCCAGCAGCAGCAACGAGCCGACCAGCGGCAGCAACATCGAAACGAACAGCACGAACATGAAGGTGGCGAACAGCGCCGCGAACCCAAGCGGATGTTTGAAGAAAATGGCAAAACCCTGGCGCACCCAGTGGGCGCCTCGGGAGGCTGGGACCTGTTGAAGTTTCATGGTGCTTTCAGTTCGGGGCGGGCGAAGTGCCAGGGCGAATCCAGCCGTGCCCGCAACACGCGCTCGAAGTGGATGGGGTCGTGGGGTTTGAGCACTCTGGCGTCGCGCGGCAGGTGCAGGTCCCACAGCCGGGACACCCAGAAGCGCAGCGCCGCGGCGCGCAGCGCTGCGGGCAACAGGCGAATCTCGTCATCGCTGAGCCGGCGCACGCCATCGTAGGCCATCACAAAGGCGTGGGCGTGATCCGTTGCGAGCTGCCCGGAGGCGTCGGCAATGCACCAATCGTTCAGGCACACGGCCATGTCGAACAGGCAGGTGTCGACACCTGCAAAGTAAAAGTCGAACAGGCCGGTGAGGCGCTCACCTTCGAACATCACGTTGTCGCGGAACAGGTCGGCATGAATCGGGCCGCGCGGCAGCCCGGCAAATTCGGCCGAGCCGGCCAGCCGCTGTTGATAGGCCAGTTCGCCCTGGATCAGCGTTTGCTGCGCCGGCGCCAGGAACGGCAGCACGACCGGGACCGTCGCGGCCCACCAAGGCAGGCCGCGCAAATTGGGTTGGTGCATGCCGAAGTCGCGCGCGGCCAGGTGCATGCGCGCGAGCATGTCGCCCACGCTGGCACATTGCGCCACCGACGGCGCCAGCGGGTGCCTGCCCGGCAGCCGGTCGACCACCGCGGCGGGTTTGCCGTGCAGCCAATGCAGGATCGCGCCGCTGGCGTCGGCCTTCGGCCCGGGCACCGGAATGCCGCGCTCGGCCAGGTGTTTCATCAGGCGCAGGTAGAACGGCAATTCCTGCGCGCTGAGGCGCTCGAACAGCGTCAGCACGTAGCGGCCACGGGTGGTGTCGGCGAAGTAGTTGGTGTTCTCGATGCCGCCGCTGCAGGGTTTCAGTTCGGTGAGTGCACCGATGCCCAGCCTGTCGACGAGCGCAGCCGCCTCGTCGAACGAGACTTCGGTGTAGACCGCCATGACCCGGATGCGCGCGTGCAGGCTCAGAACTTCAGCACGTTCCAGACGCGCTTGCCGGCCGCGCCGCGCGAGGCGTTGGCACCGTCGCCGAGGTCGCGCGAGCCGTCGCCGGTGATGATTTCGTAGGGGGCCGCGCCGGCCCGCTTGGGCGCCACGACGATGCGCTGCGTCTGCCCGCGCACGCGCAACTCCTCGATGCGGGCGCCGTCGTCCTCGATCACCGTCAGCTGGACTTTTGGCTCGGCGCTGCGCGCCGCCGGCGCGGCCGGCTGGGCCTGGGCGAGGGTGCTCGCGAGAGTCAGCACGCAGGCCAGGGCCGCTGTTCGAATCAGGTTCATGCAGCCATTTTAGGTGCCGCCCCGCCGGCCGCCCCGCCTGAATCGTTGATTCACAATGCCGCCATGAGTGACAAGACGCTTCTGCTGGTGGACGGCTCCAGCTACCTTTATCGCGCCTTCCATGCGCTGCCCGACCTGCGCAGCCAGGACGGTTTTCCGACCGGCGCGATCCACGGTGTGGTGGCCATGCTCAGGCTGCTGCAAAAACAATACGACGCCGAGCACGCGGCCTGTGTGTTCGACGCCAAGGGCCCGACCTTTCGCGATGCCTGGTACCCCGAATACAAAGCGCAGCGGTCGGCCATGCCCGAGGCGCTGGCGCAGCAAATCGAGCCCATCCATGAAGTGGTCAGGCTGCTCGGCTGGCCGGTGCTGGTGGTGCCCGGCATCGAGGCCGACGACGCGATCGGCACGCTGGCCAGGGTGGCGGCCGGCAGCGGCCACAAGGTGGTGATTTCCACCGGCGACAAGGATCTGGCGCAACTGGTCAACAACGACGTGACGCTGATCAACACCATGAGCAACGAAAAGCTCGACGTGGCCGGCGTCAATGCCAAGTTTGGCGTGCCGCCCGAGCGGATCATCGACTACCTCACGCTGATGGGCGACACGGTGGACAACGTGCCCGGCGTCGAAAAAGTCGGCCCCAAGACCGCCGCCAAGTGGATTGCCGAACACGGCACGCTGGAGGGCGTGATGGCCGCTGCCGCCGGCATGAAAGGCGTGGCCGGCGAAAACCTGCGCAAGGCGATGGCCTGGCTGCCTCAAGGCAAGCGCCTGGTGACCGTGGTGACCGACTGCGACCTGGCCGGCCACGTGCCCGGTTGGCCCGAACTGGAGGCGCTGGCGCTGAAGCCGGTCGATCAACCGTCGCTGTTGGCGTTCTACACGCGCTACGGATTCAAGAGCTGGCGCAAGGAGCTGGAGGCGTCGCAAGGCGCCGGCGCACAAGCCGTGCCCACCCCGGCCCAAGGCGAACCCGGCAGCGGGGAACTCTTCGAGCGACCCGGGGAGTCGGTCTCCGCGCCCGCGCCCACGCCTGCACCCAAGCACTACGAAACCATCCTGACGCTCGATGCCCTTGAGGCCTGGATCGCGCGCATCGAAGCCGCCCCGCTGACGGCGATCGACACCGAGACCGATTCGCTCGACGGCCTGCGCGCGCAGATCGTCGGCATCTCGTTGGCGGTGCAGCCCTTCGAGGCCGCCTACATTCCGCTGCGCCACAGTTATGCCGGCGCGCCGGAGCAGTTGCCGGTGGACGTGGTGCTGGCGCGGCTGAGGCCGTGGCTTGAAAACGCCGGCGCCGCCAAGCTGGGCCAGAACATCAAGTACGACACCCACGTGCTGGCCAATGCCGGCATCAGCGTGCGCGGTTATGTGCACGACACCCTGCTGCAAAGCTACGTGCTCGAAGCCCACAAGCCGCACAGCCTGGAAAGCCTGGCCGCGCGCCACCTCGACCGCAGCGGCCTGAGCTACGAAGACCTGTGCGGCAAGGGTGCGCACCAGATTCCGTTTGCCCAGGTCGATGTGGCCAAGGCCACCGAATACTCCGGCGAGGACAGCGAGATGACGCTGCACGTGCACCAGAAGCTGTGGCCGCGGCTGCAGGCGCAGGCCGGCCTGCTGGATGTGTACCAGCGCATCGAGATGCCCACCGCCGCCGCGCTGTGCCGCATCGAGCGCAACGGCGTGCTGATCGACAGCGCGGTGCTGGCGCGCCAGAGCGCCGAACTGGCCGAGCGCATGGTGGCGCTGGAGCGGCAGGCGTATGAACTGGCCGGCCAGCCGTTCAACCTGGGCAGCCCCAAGCAGATCGGCCACATCCAGTTCACCAAGCTCGGCCTGCCTGCGAAGAACAAGACCGCCAGCGGCGCGCCCAGCACCGATGAAGAAGTGCTGGCCGAACTGGCCGCCGACTATCCGCTGCCGGCCAGGCTGCTGGAGCACCGGTCGCTCGCCAAGCTCAAGGGCACCTACACCGACAAGCTGCCGCTGATGGTCAACCCGCGCACCGGCCGCGTGCACACCAACTACGCGCAGGCGGTGGCCGTGACCGGGCGGCTGTCGAGCAACGACCCGAACCTGCAGAACATCCCGATCCGCACGGCCGAGGGCCGGCGCGTGCGCGAGGCCTTCATCGCGCCTCCCGGCCACGTGATCCTGAGCGCCGACTATTCGCAGATCGAGCTGCGCATCATGGCCCACATCTCCGGCGATCCAGGCCTGCTGAACGCCTTCGCCCAGGGCATCGACGTGCACCGCGCCACCGCCAGCGAAGTGTTCAACGTGGCGGTCGACCAGGTCTCCAGCGAGCAGCGCCGCTACGCCAAGGTCATCAACTTCGGGCTGATCTACGGCATGGGAGCGTTTGGCCTGGCCAACAACCTGGGCATCGAGCAAAAAGCCGCGCGCGACTACATCGACCGCTATTTCACGCGCTTCGCCGGCGTGAAACGCTACATGGACGAGACCAAGGAATCGGCGCGCGTGAAAGGCTATGTCGAGACGCTGTTCGGCCGCCGCGTCTACCTGCCCGAGATCAATGGCGGCAACGGCCCGCGCAAGAGCGGCGCCGAGCGCCAGGCCATCAACGCGCCGATGCAGGGCACGGCGGCCGACCTGATCAAGCTGGCGATGATCGCGGCGCAGGACACGCTGGACCGCGAGCAGCGCGGCACCAGGATGATCATGCAGGTGCACGACGAATTGGTGTTCGAGGTGCCGCAGGCCGAGCTGGAATGGGCGCGCAACGAGGTGCCGCGCATCATGGCGGGGGTGGCAGAGTTGAAAGTGCCGTTGCTGGCGGAAGTCGGAGTCGGGGCGAATTGGGAAGAGGCGCACTGAGCAGATTGGCGCGGCGTTGCTCTCGCAGGGGCATGAGCCTGCCCGGCCGCCCGAAAGGCGAATTCCGGAGTGCGCAGCACGAAGGTAGTCCAGTGAGCCTGCCCGGCCGCCCGAAAGGCGAATTCCGGAGTGCGCAGCACGAAGGTACACCAATGAGATCACCCGAAGGGTCTGCTCATGGGGCCGCGCGGCTTGATGCAGCGCAAGGCAGTGGCAAAAACGCCTGTCACCAATCTGTCGCAAAAGCTTCATAAACTGGGTCCATGAACGACCTCACCGATCCGGCCGTGCTGCGGATGCCGGCCCTGCTCAACCGCGAGCGCGCGATCCTGGAGTTCAACCGCCGCGTGCTGGCACAGGCCCGGCGCGCCGACGTGCCGCTGCTGGAGCGGCTGCGCTACGTGTGCATCGTCTCCAGCAACATGGACGAGTTTTTCGAGGTGCGGTTTGCCGACTACATCGAGGCCGCGCGCGGCCCCGGCACCGGGGTGTCGATGCGCGACCTGGCCTCGGTGGCGGCCGACGCGCACGCGCTGATCGACGAGCAGTACTCGATCTTCAACGACGAGCTGATGCCCAGCCTGCGGCATGAAGGCATCGTGATCCTGAACCACGCCGATCGCAACGAGGCGCAGCGCCGCTGGGTGGGCAAGTTCTTTGCCGCGCAAGTGCGGCCGCTGCTGGTGCCGGTGGGGCTGGACCCGTCGCACCCGTTCCCGCTGGTGGCCAACAAGTCGCTCAACTTCATCGCCCGGCTGGGTGGCAAGGACGCCTTCGGGCGCGCCAACAGCATCGCCATCGTCAAGGTGCCGCGGGTGCTGCCTCGGGTGATCAAGCTGCCGCCGGATGTGGCGGGCAGCGGGCAGGCCTTCGTGCTGCTGACCAGCGTGATCCGGGCCCACCTGGCCGAGCTGTTTCCGGGCCGCGAGGTCGAGGCGTTTTCGCAGTTTCGCGTTACGCGCGACTCCGACCTGGAGGTGGACGAAGACGACGTGACCAACCTGCGCCAGGCGCTGCGCTCGGGGCTGACGACGCGGCATTTCGGCCAGGCGCTGCGGGTCGAAGTGGTCAACACCTGCCCGGCCGAGTTGTCGGACTTTTTGTTGCAGCAGTTCAACCTGCCGGCCGCGGCGCTCTACAAGGTGAACGGGCCGGTGAACCTGGTGCGGCTGAACCAGTTGATCGACCAGGCCGATGACGTGGCGGGCGCTCCAGCGCTGCGTTTTGCGCCGTTCGAGCCGGCGTGGCCGGCCGCGTTGCCGCGCCAGCAGTCGATGTTCGACCGGCTGCGCCAGGGCGACGTGCTGTTGCACCACCCGTTCGAATCGTTCGACCCGGTGGTGCAGTTCCTGCGCGAAGCGGTGCACGACCCCAACGTGCTGGCCATCAAGCAGACGATCTACCGCACCGGCGCCGAGTCGCCGTTGATGGACCTGCTGATCGACGCCGCACGGCGCGGCAAGGAAGTGATGTGCGTGGTGGAGTTGAAAGCGCGCTTCGACGAAGAGGCCAACATCAACTGGGCCGAGCGGCTCGAGGCGGTGGGGGCCCAGGTGGTGTACGGCATCGTCGGCCTGAAGACGCACGCCAAGATCTTGCTCGTGACGCGGCGCGAAAGCGGCCGGCTGCGGCGCTATGTCCACCTGTCCACCGGCAACTACAACCCCAAGACCGCGCGGCTGTACACCGACGTGGGCTACCTCAGCGCCGACAAGGAACTCACGTCGGATGCCGACGCGGTTTTCCAGCAGCTTGCCAGCCTGGGGCGCACCCGGCCGCTGCACTGCCTGCTGCAGGCGCCGTTCACGCTGCACAAACAAATGCTGGCGCACATCCACAAGGTGACCCAGGCGGCCGAGGCTCGCCGCGACGCGCGCATCGTCGTGAAGATCAACGCGCTCACCGACGTGCCGCTGATCGAGGCGCTGATCAACGCGGCGCGCGCCGGCGCCACCGTCGACCTGATCGTGCGCGGGGCGTGCATGCTGCCGCCCGGCATCGACGCGGTGACCGACCGGATCCGCGTGCGTTCGGTGGTGGGGCGCTTTTTGGAGCACACGCGGGTGGTCTACTTCCGCTGGGGTGAGCCGGCGGGCGCGCCGGCAGGCTCGCCTGCCACGGCGCAAGAGGCCCTGTTTTTGTCGAGTGCCGACTGGATGGGTCGCAACATGTTCGGTCGCATCGAGGTGGCCTGGCCGGTGCGCGACGCGGCGCTGCGCCAGCGTGTCATCGACGAATGCCTGGTGCCCTACCTGCACGACCAGCTCGATGCCTGGACCTTGCGCCCGGACGGCAGCTACCAGACGGTGGGCGGGTCGGGCCTGAGCGCGCAGCAGGCGCTGATGCTGCATTCGTCGCCGCATTCGTCGCTTGGCACGCAGCGCCACTGATGGACTTGATCCTGTGGCGCCACGCCGAGGCGATCGAACTGATGGGCGACAAGGACGATCTTGCGCGCGGCCTCACGCCCAAGGGTGAACGCCAGGCGCAGCGCATGGCCGAGTGGTTGAACCAGCGCCTGGCGCACTCCACGCGCATCCTGGTCAGCCCGGCCAAGCGTTGCCAGCAGACTGCCAAGGCGCTGGGCCGCAACTTCAAGACGGCGGCCGCGTTGGCACCCGATGGCGACGGCGAGGGCTTGCTCAAGGCTGCGCGCTGGCCGGATGCACACGAGCCGGTGCTGGTCATCGGCCACCAGCCGACGCTGGGGCTCGTCGCTTCCTACGTGCTGAACGGCGTGCCGCAGCCCTGGGCCATCAAGAAGGGTGCCGTGTGGTGGCTGCGCAAGCGCGATCGTGAAGGGCAGGCGCAGGTGGTGCTGCAGGCCGTGCAGGCGCCCGACTGCCTGTAGCGCAGACTGCGCGGCGACGGCCTACCGGCTCAGCTCCAGCCGAATCGCGCCGACCCGCGACCAGGCGTCGACCTCTTCGCGGATCAGGTGCAGCTTGCGCGGGTTGGCTTGCTCCCAGCCCTCGGCAAAACCCAGCGTGGCCACCACGCCGTTGCGCAGCAGCTTCAGCACACCGGCGTCGACCTCGCCACGCGCGTGGCATTTGACGATGGCCAGACGCAAGCACAGCACCTGCCAGGCGAAGTCGGGTTGCGCCAGGCTGGATTCGATCTTGCGCAAGCCACCGCGCTGGGCCAGCACCAGTTCGGCCAGGCGCTTCAACTGGCTCTGCGAAAAGCCCGCCGCGTCCACATGCCCCAGCAAGTAGGCGCTGTGGCGGTGGTGGTCGTGGTGCGACACCATCATGCCCATCTCGTGCAGTGCGGCGCCCCACAGCAACTCGCGCCGCGCTTCGGCGCCGGCGCCAGGCTGCACGCTGGCATAAAGCCGCTCGGCGACGCCGCTGACGCGCTTGGCCTGGCTGATGTCGACCATGAAGCGGCGCTGCAGCTCGCGCACCGACGCATCCCGAATGTCGTGCCCGTCCTGGTGCAGCGCGGTGGCCTGCAGGCGCTCGTCCAGATCGAAGATCACCCCCTGGCGCAACGCGCCGCGCGCCGGTTGCAGCGCGGCGATGCCGAAGTGCGTGGCCAGCGTGTACAGGATCGCGATGCCGCCGGCGATGACAGCGCGGCGCTCGTCCTTCAAGCCCGGCAGGTCGAGTTTTTCGATGCGTCCGGCACGCAGGCATTGTTCGATCAGCCAGCGCAGCCCGGCCGGTGTGACGCTGCCGTCGGTGATGCCGCTGGCGGCCAGCAGTTGCGACACCGCCCCCACCGTGCCCGACGAACCCAGCGCCTCTTGCCAGTGCGCCGGCGCGAACGGCTCGAGCGCTTCTTCGAGTTCGGCGCCGGCGGCGACCTGCGCGTTCTGGAACGCCGATTCGGTGAAGCGGCCATCGCCAAAATACTTCATCGACAGACTCACGCTGCCGACACCGAACGATTCGGCGCGCAGCGGTTTGTGGTGATGGCCCAGGATCATCTCGGTGCTGCGCCCGCCGATGTCGACCACCAGGCGCGGCACCGGCGAGGGCTGCAGGCGCGCCACGCCGGCGAAGATCAGGCGCGCTTCCTCGCGGCCCGAGATCACTTCGATGCTCAGGCCCAAGGCCTGCTGCGCGCGCGCCAGGAACGCGTCGCGGTTGCGCGCTTCGCGCAGGGTTTGAGTGGCCACCGCGCGCACCTGCTGGGGCGAGAAGCCTTGCAGCCGCTGCGCAAAACGCGAAAGGCAGGCCAGGCCGCGCTGGGTTGCTTCTTCGGTCAACAGGCCCTGGGCGTCCAGGCCCGCGCCCAGGCGAACCGTTTCTTTCAGGTAGTCGACGCGCCGGTAGCGGCCCTTGATGACCTGCCCGATCTCGAGCCGGAAGCTGTTCGAGCCCATGTCGATGCCGGCCAACTGGCCGGGCCAGCGCGAGTCGAGGTCAGCAGGGCGGGTTTGGGTCCAGTCCATCTTTTGATTGTCGACGCAAATGGTGGCGAACCTTTCTAGAATGCCGCTTCCCCAGTCCACCCCCGAGGAGCCTTCTTCATGCTGAGCAACGACTTCGACAGCCTCACGCCTTGGCGCGACTTCAGCCGGCGCGACTTTGTCAGAACTGCGGTGGGCAGCGGCTTTGCCGCAGCGGTGCTGCCGGTCGCGGCGCAGACGATTCGGACCGACAGCGCCGGCCTGACGGCGGGCGAGGCCACCGTGATGGTGGGTGACTTCAAGATGCCGGTGTACCGCGCGCAGCCCGAGGGCAAGACCGGTCTGCCGGTGGTGCTGGTGATCTCCGAGATCTTCGGTGTGCACGAGCACATTGCCGACGTGGCGCGGCGTTTTGCCAAGGCCGGCTACCTGGCCATCGCGCCGGAATTGTTCGTTCGCCAGGGCGACGCGCAGTCGTACGGCGAGATCGCCAAGCTGATCAGCGAGGTGATCAACAAGGTGCCCGACAAACAGGTGCTGGGCGACCTCGATGCCTGCGTCGCATGGGCCAGGGCCAACGGCGGCGACACGTCCCGGCTGGGCATCACCGGCTTTTGCTGGGGTGGGCGCATCACCTGGCTTTACGACGCCCACAACCCGGGCGTGAAGGCCGGCGTGGCCTGGTACGGCCGGCTGGTGGGCGCCGCCAGCGACCTGACACCCAGGCACCCGGTGGATCTGGCGGGCCAGTTGAACGGCCCGGTGCTGGGCTTGTACGGCGGGGCCGACGCCGGCATTCCCCAGGACAGCGTGGACAAGATGAAGGCAGCGCTGGCCGCCGGCAGTGGCGCGGCGAAGAAGTCGGAGTTCGTGGTCTACCCCGACACGCCGCACGCGTTTCACGCCGACTACCGGCCCAGCTACCGCAAGGAAGCGGCCGACGATGGCTGGAAGCGTTGCATGGCCTGGTTCAAGTCGAACGGCGTGGCTTGAGCTTGCTGCCCCACACACCGAGGGCCGCATGGGTTGCGGCCCCTTGTTCGACGCTCCGCGCATGACGCTGTTCTACATCGTGATCGCCACCGTGGCCGGTGGCGTGCTGTCGGTGTTGATCGCGGCCAGCCTGACGGTCACGGTGCTGAGCCGCGTCGTGCGCCATTTGGTCAGCCTGTCGGCCGGCGTGCTGCTGGGCACGGCGCTGCTGAACGTGTTGCCCGAGGCCTTCGAGAGCAAGGCCAGCCCGCAAAGCCTGTTTGCCACGCTGCTGGCCGGCCTGATGTTCTTCTTTTTGCTGGAGAAGGCCGAGCTGTACCGGCACCAGCATCACCATGAAGGCGACGACCACCACCACCACCACGGCTTCGATGCGCAGCAGGCCGGGCGCGGTGGCTGGGCGGTGCTGATGGGCGACAGCATCCACAATTTTTGCGACGGCATCATCATCGCGGCGGCTTTCCTGACCGATGTGCGGCTCGGCGTGGTGACCGCGCTGGCCATCATCGCGCACGAAATCCCGCAGGAGGTGGGCGACTACATCGTGCTGCTCAACGCCGGCCTGTCGCGCACCAAGGCGCTGCTTTACAACGCCATGTCGGGCCTGGCCGCGGTGGTCGGCGGCGTGGTGGGCTACTTCGTCGTCGGGCCGTGGGAGGCGCTGTTTCCGTACCTGCTGGTGGTGGCGTCGAGCAGCTTCATCTACGTGGCGGTGGCCGACCTGATCCCGCAGTTGCAGCACCGCTTGTCGTTCAAGGACACGGCGGCGCAACTGGCCTGGCTGGCCGCTGGCCTGGCGCTGGTGGTGGTGGCGACAAACTCTTTGC
Source organism: Methylibium sp. (assembly GCA_031415135.1). GTDB lineage: Bacteria > Pseudomonadota > Gammaproteobacteria > Burkholderiales > Burkholderiaceae_C > LGRD01. Next base: position 10,889 of record JANORB010000029.1, on the reverse strand, counting down.
CCCACCGCTGACGCGCCGGGTCAGCACACGATCAACGCACGATCAACGCACGATCAGCACCGGCACCTGCGAGTGCGTCAGCACCTTCTGGGTTTCGCTGCCGAGCAACAGCGCGGCCACGCCGCGGCGGCCGTGCGAAGCCATCACGAGCAGGTCGCACGCCTGCCCCTTGGCGTGGTCGATGATGGCTTCCCAGGGGTGCAAGGCCTCGACGGTGTGGGCCTCACAGGCGATGCCGGCGGTCTTGCATGCATCGACCACCGCCTGCACGCGCTGGGCCGCGATGCGTTCCTGGGCGTCGAAGAATTCCTGCGGCGGCGTGGGTTGCATTTCCGAGATGGCGCTGTACGGGAATGGCTCCTTGACGCTGATGGTGTAGACCTTGGCACCCACCGCCTTGGCCAGCGAGATCGCCGTGTCGACGGCCTTGGCGGTGAGGTCGGAGCCGTCGGTCGGAACGAGGATTCGTTGGAACATGGTCATCTCCTGGGGGTTGGGAGCCGGTTCGACCCGGACGCCGCGAGAGTGTTCACCGCAGCGGCCCGCGCCGGCTTGCTCCCGGTCAACTCCTTGCAATCGGCCGGTCGGGGTCTGAGGACCACTCGCTCCACGAACCCGGGTAGAGCGCCGAGCCGCTCAGGCCGGCATGCTCCATGGCCAGCAGGTTGTGGCAGGCGGTCACCCCCGAGCCACACTGGTGCACAAGCTCGCCGGCCGGCTGGCCGCCCATCAACGCGAGGAATTCCTCGCGCAACCGGGGCGCGGGCTTGAAGCGCCCGTCGGCCCCCAGGTTGTCCTTGAAAAAACGGTTCAGTGCGCCGGGAATGTGGCCGGCTGCGGCGTCCAGCGGTTCGACATCGCCGCGGAAGCGTTCCGCGGCGCGGGCGTCGATCAGCCGGACGGCGCCCAGGCGTGCTGACAACGCATCGGCCGCAATCGTCGGCGCCAGTGAGGCGCGCTCGGGGTAGGGCGGTGCCTCTTCGTTGGGTGAGGCGGTTTGCACCAGCGCGCCGCCCGCCGCGGTCCATGCGGCGATGCCACCGTCGAGCACGGCCACGGCGTCGTGACCCATCCAGCGCAACATCCACCACAGCCGCGCCGCGAACATGCCTCCCTGCCGGTCCAGCGCGACCACCTGGGTCTGCGGCGTGACGCCCAGCCGGCCCAGCGTGCGGGCGAAGGCGGCGCGCTCCGGCAGCGGGTGGCGGCCGTTGCGGCCGGTCTTGGCGCCCGACAGCTGGGTGTCGAGATGCAGATGCTGCGAGCCGGGCACGTGGCCTTCGCGCCAGCTCCGCTCGCCGGCCTGCACATCGGCCAGGTCAAAGCTGCAATCGACGATCGAGGGGTCGGTGTCCGTGTCGATCAGCGCCAGCAATTGGGCGGCCGACAGCAGCGTGGTGGGGTGGGTGCTCATGATTCGGCGGGGGTCTTGGCAACGTCGGCGGGCAGCGCGGTGGCGCGCCACCGGGTGGCTGCCAGGCCAGCGCACACGATCAGCAGCATGCCGGCCAGGGCCATCCAGGTGATCCGGTCGTCGAACAGCAGCACGCCATAGGCGAAAGAATAGGCGATTCCGAGGTACTGCAGGCTGGCGTTGACGAGCGTGCGGCCGGTGCGGTAGGCGCGCGTCATCATCAGTTGCGCCGCCGTGGCCAGCACGCCGATGGCCAGCAGCAGCGCGGCACTCTGGAGCGTGTGCGGGTGCAGGCCGGTCCACAGCGTGGTCAGCAAGCCCGCGGCGATGCCGCCGATCGAAAAATAGAACACGATGCGGGCCTCGGGTTCACCCGCCCGCCCCAGCGCGGTGACCTGCAGGTAGGCGGTGGCGGCGATCACGCCGGACAGCAAGCCCATCAGCCCATGCCAGAGCTGGTCTTGTTCGATCGTGGGCCGCAGGATCAGCGCCACGCCGCAAAAACCGACCAGCACGGTGGCGATCAGCCGGCCGTCGATGCGGGCGCTGCCCAGCATGGCGGCGCCACCCAGCAGGAACAGCGCCATCCACACCGACGACATGTAGTTCAGCGTCATCGCGGTGGCCAGCGGAAGCTTGCCGATGGCGTAGAACCACAGCACCAGCGACACCACGCCACTGAGGCTGCGCCAGAAGTGCATGGCCGGTCTGGCGGTGGCGAGCCGGATGCCCTGCCAGCGGCAGAACAGCAGCATCAGCAGCGAGCCCGTCAGGCTGCGGTAGAAAACCAGCTCACCGGCGGCGTAATGCGCCGACGCGAGCTTGACGCACACGCCCATGGTGGCGAACAGGAACGACGCACCGATCATCAACCATGGTGCGCTCACTCACGCTGACCCATCGCCTTCTGGTACCACTCGTGAAACTGCTGCATGCCGTCTTCCATCGGGCTCTGGTAGGGGCCGAATTCGTCGTCGCCCCGCAGCATCAACGCCTTGCGGCCGGCGTCCATGCGCAATGCGATTTCATCGTCCTCGACGCAGGTTTCCATGTAGGCCGCCTGCTGGGCCTGGACGAACTCGCGTTCGAACGCGAAGATTTCCTCAGGGTAGAAAAACTCCACCATGTTGAGCGTCTTCCGCGGCCCCTGCGGGAACAGGGTGGAGACCACCAGCACGTGCGGGTACCACTCGACCATCACGGTCGGGTAACAGGTCAACCAGATCGCGCCCTGCTGCGGCGCCTGGCCCGCGCGGTAGTTCAGCACCACTTCATGCCACTTCTTGTAGACATCGGAGCCGGGCCGGCCCAGCGCCTTGCCGCCCGGCGTGGCGATGCCCACGGTCTGCACCGAGTAGTGGTCGCCCATCTCCCAGCGCAGATCGTCACAGGTGACGAAGTTGCCCAGGCCCGGATGGAACGGGCCGACGTGGTAGTCCTCCAGATAGACCTCGATGAAGGTCTTCCAGTTGTAGTGGCACTCGTGCATGAACACGCGGTCGAAGACATAGCCGTCGAAGTTGAGTTCGGCGGTCGGGCCCAGGTTGGCAAGGTCGTCGGCGACGCTGCGGCGCGGGTCGTCGTTGCAGGTCGCGCCGGCCGCTTCGAAGAGCAGGCCATTCCAGGCCTGCGTGGCGTAGTTGTTGAGGTTCAGGCACGGATCGTCGGGAAAGTGCGGCGCCCCGATCAAGCGGCCGCTCAGGTCGTAGGTCCAGCGGTGCAGCGGGCAGACGATGCTGCCGCGGGTGTTGCCGCGCCCGCGCAACATCACCGCCTGGCGGTGCCGGCAGACGTTGGAGATGAGCTCCACGCCGCGCGGCGTGCGCACCAGCGCGCGGCCTTCGCCTTCCTGCGGCAGCGCATGAAAGTCGCCGACCTCCGGCACGCTCAGAAGGTGGCCGAGATAGCGCGGGCCGCGCTTCAACACCAGATCCTGTTCGCGCTGGAACAGGGCCTCGTCGAAGTAGCTTGAAACAGACAACTGGGACCGGCTTCGCTCGAGCGCGTCCAGCGTGATGCTCAGGTCGGACATGATCCCCAGGATCTCCAAAAACCAATGTCAAACCGCCACCCCGCCGCCGGGTGTGGGTCGAAGTGATTCGCATGCCAGCGCGAAGGGTCGCGGATTGTACCTGTGGGGTTTTCCGAAGGCCCCGGATCGGGATTTCCGCACACACGGCGATCGCCAGCCCGGATCGCCGGCTCGGAGTTCGCGGGCGCCCGGTGTGCCTGACTACAATCGCGGTTTCATGTACCGAAATGGCAAAGACCCTTTCTCCCTCTCACGCCCCGGCGGCGAGTCCGAGCTATGAAGACGCGCTTACCGAACTGGAACGGCTGGTGGCCTCGATGGAAGGCGGTCAGCTGCCGCTGGACCGCTTGCTGCAGAGTTACCAGCGGGGTGCCGAATTGCTGACCTTGTGCCGAAGCCGGCTCGAGGCGGTGGAACAGCAGGTCAAGGTTCTGGAAGAGGGGCAGCTCAAGCCCTGGACGAACGGATGAATCTGGCTGATTTCGATGCCTGGGCGCGGCAGGAACTCGACGCGGTCGAGTCGGCACTCGTTTCATGGGTTCCGGTGGACGCGCCGGCCGGGCTCGGGTTGGCGATGCGCTATGGCGTGCTCGATGGCGGCAAGCGGCTGCGCCCGCTGCTCGTGCTGGCCTCATGCCGCGCGGTGGGCGGGCTGCGCCACGCCGCCATCCGCGCCGCCTGCGCGGTCGAGCTGATCCATGCCTATTCGCTGGTGCACGACGACATGCCCTGCATGGACAACGATGTGCTGCGCCGCGGCAAGCCGACCGTGCACGTGCAGTACGGCGAAGCGCAGGCCATGCTGGCCGGCGATGCGATGCAGGCGCTGGCCTTCGAGGTGCTGACGCCTTCCGCCGACGCTGCCGGGGCGACCGGAACCGATGCCGTCCCGCCCGCCTTGCAGGCCCGCCTTTGTTCGCTGCTGGCCCGCGCGGCCGGGCACGCCGGCATGGCCGGCGGCCAGGCGATCGACCTGGCCAGCATCGGCCGGCCGCTGGACGAACACGCGCTGCGCGACATGCACCACCGCAAGACCGGTGCGCTGCTCCAGGCCAGCGTGCTGATGGGCGCTGCGTGCGGGCCGGTCGGCGCTGCGGCGTGGGACGCGCTGAGCGCCTATGGCGACGCCCTCGGCCTGGCGTTTCAGGTGGTGGACGACATTCTCGACGTGACCCAGGCCTCTGAAACCCTGGGCAAGACCGCCGGCAAGGATCTGCACAACAACAAGCCGACCTACGTGACCATTCTTGGCCTGGACGCGGCGCGCCGGCATGCCGACGAATTGCGCGACAAAGCCCAGGCGGCGTTGGCGCGCAGCGGCTTGGCCGGCGCCGGCTGGCTCAGCCTGCTGGCCGACAAGGTCGTCGAACGCGACAGCTAAGATGAAACAGCCCCCACGCGCTCTTCGTTCGCTGCCCCCAGGGGACATGAAGGGCTTCTTCGTGTCCCTCGGGGCGCATCAGCCCCTCTTGGGCGGCCTGGCGGTACCGACATGCTCATGAAACATTCCCTGCTCCAAACCATCAACAGCCCGGCCGACGTGCGGCGCCTGTCGCGCGGCCAACTGGACCAGCTGGCCACCGAGTTGCGCGACTTCCTGCTGCACAGCATCTCGCAGACCGGGGGCCACCTCGGCTCCAACCTGGGCACCGTCGAGCTGACGGTCGCGTTGCACCATGTGTTCAACACGCCGCACGACCGCCTGGTGTGGGACGTGGGCCACCAGACCTACCCGCACAAGATCCTGACCGGCCGGCGCGACCGCATGGGCACGCTGCGGCAACTGGGGGGCATCTCGGGGTTCCCGCGGCGCGACGAAAGCGAGTACGACACCTTCGGCACCGCGCATTCGTCGACCTCGATTTCAGCGGCCCACGGGATGGCCGTCGCCTCCAAGCTGAAAGGCGAGAACCGCAAGTCGGTGGCCATCATCGGCGACGGGGCGATGACCGCCGGCATGGCGTTCGAAGCCTTGAACAATGCCGGCGTGTCCAACGCCGACATGCTGGTGGTCCTGAACGACAACGACATGTCGATCTCCCAGCCCGTGGGGGCGCTGAACCGCTACCTCGCGCGGCTGATGAGCGGCAAGTTCTACGCCGCCGCCCGCGACACGGCCAAGAACGTGCTGAAGAATGCGCCGCCGCTGTTCGAACTGGCGCGCCGATTCGAGGAACACGCCAAGGGCATGGTCGTGCCCGGCACGATCTTCGAGGAATTCGGTTTCAACTATGTCGGCCCGATCGACGGGCATGATCTGGAGTCGCTGATTCCTACACTTGAAAACCTGCGCGACCTCAAGGGCCCGCAATTCCTGCACGTCGTCACCCGCAAGGGCTACGGCTACAAGCTGGCCGAGGCCGACCCGGTGGGCTACCACGCCGCCTCGGGCAAGTTCGACCCGGAAGTCGGCCTGGTCAAGCCCAGTACGCCACCGAGGACCAGCTTCACCCAGGTCTTCGGCCAATGGCTGTGCGACATGGCCGAGAAAGACGAGCGGCTGGTCGGCATCACCCCGGCGATGCGCGAAGGCTCGGGCATGGTGGAGTTTGAGAAGCGTTTTCCGAAGCGCTACTTCGATGTGGGCATCGCCGAGCAGCACGCGGTGACCTTTGCCGCCGGCCTGGCCTGCGAGGGCCTCAAGCCGGTGGTGGCGATCTACTCGACATTCCTGCAGCGCGGCTACGACCAGTTGATCCACGACGTGGCGATCCAGAACCTGCCGGTCGTGTTTGCGCTCGACCGCGCCGGCATCGTCGGCGCCGATGGCGCCACCCATGCGGGGGCGTATGACATCGCCTACCTGCGCTGCATCCCGAACATGAGCGTGCTGACTCCGGCCGACGAAAACGAGTGCCGGCAAGCGCTCTACACCGCTTTCATGCAGCAGCGTCCGGTGGCCGTGCGCTACCCGCGCGGCAGCGGCGCGGGCACGGCGATCCAGGCGCAGATGACCGAGATCCCGTTCGGCAAGGGCGAGTTGCGCCGGCGCGGCCAGCGGGTCGCGATCCTGGCGTTCGGCACCGTGCTGTACCCGGCGCTGGCAGCGGCCGAAAAACTCAACGCGAGCGTGGCCAACATGCGATTTGCCAAGCCGCTCGACGTGGCGCTGGTGATCGAGTTGGCGCGCACGCACGACGCCATCGTGACCGTCGAAGAAGGCTGCGTGACGGGCGGCGCGGGCAGCGCGGTGCTGGAGGCGCTGGCGGCCGAGGGCCTTCTGGTGCCGGTGCTCAGCCTGGGCTTGCCGGACCAGTTCATCGAACATGGCGACCCGGGCAAGCTGCTGGCCTTGTGCGGGCTGGATGCGGTGGGCATCGAGCAGTCCATCGTCAAGCGTTTCGGCGCCAAGCCGGCGCTGGTGCGGTCGGCGACGTATTGAGGCGAGGAATGCCAAGACCCTGATCCGGTGCGGAAGCTGGTTTGCTGCCATTCTTGGCGCCGGCTTCACCCGCACCATCTGCCTGCCACCGGCTACCGTGGACCCCATGAACCATTTGAAGGACGCCCTCCACATTCCGGACACGCAAAGTGCCCGCGACGAACGCCACCTGGCGATTCAACGGGTCGGCGTGCGCAGCCTGCGCTACCCGCTGCAGTTGCGCATCGGCAAGGCCGTTTTGCCGACGGTTGCCGCGTGGGACCTGGACGTGGCGCTCCCGGCGGAGCAGAAAGGCACGCACATGTCGCGCTTCGTGGCTTGGCTGGACGCGCTGGACAAGCCGCTCGACGCTTCCACGCTGCGCAGCGAACTGGCCGTGATGCTGGCCAAGTTGCACGCGACCGAGGGCCGCATCGAAGCGCGCTTCCCGTTTTTCCTGCGCAAGCGCGCCCCGGTCTCGGGGCTGGAGAGCCTGCTGGAGTACCAGGGCCGCTGGATTGCCGAAGCGAGAAGCGGCGCCAGCACCGTGTGGGCCGAGGTCACCGTGCCGGTCAAGTCGCTGTGTCCCTGCTCGAAGGAGATCTCCGACTACGGCGCGCACAACCAGCGCTCGAATGTGGTGGTGTGCATCGAGCCGCTGCAAGACATCGGCTGGCCCGAGTTGGTGCGGTTTGCCGAAGACAGCGCGTCGAGCGAAATCTGGCCCATGCTCAAGCGCGCCGATGAAAAGTGGGTCACCGAACGCGCCTACGAAAACCCCAAGTTCGTCGAAGACCTGGTGCGTGACGTGGCGCTGCGCCTGAACGCCGATGCGCGGGTGGGACGCTACAGCGTGGACGTCGAAAACTTCGAGTCGATTCACAACCACAGCGCCATCGCGCGCATCGAGCGCGCGTAGGCGGCATCGAGCGGGTCTGACTCGCGCGGCTTGGCGTGCCCCAGTCAGGCCAGCCCCAACAGCGCCGCGTCGCCGCGCCCTTGCCGCACCAGCACCGCAAGCTCGCCGCTCAGGTCGACCACGGTCGTGGGCTGGCGCGCGCAGGCGCCCGCATCGACCACCGCCTGAATCAGTTTCTGGAAACGGTCGCGAATTTCGCCGGGGTCGTTCATGGGTTCGGTTTCGCCCGGCGCGATCAGCGTCGTGGCCAACAGCGGCTGGCCGAACACCGACAACAGTTCTTGCGTCACCTTGTGATCCGGCACGCGCAGGCCGATGGTCCGGCGCGACGGGTGCGACACCCGGCGCGGCACCTCCTTGGTGGCCTCCAGGATGAACGTGAACGGCCCCGGCGTGCCGAGCTTGAGGAGCCGGTATTGTTTGTTGTCCACGCGCGCGTGGCTGGCCAGTTCGCTCAGGTCGCGGCACAGCAAGGTCAGGTGGTGTTTGTCGTCGACCCCGCGGATGCGGCGCAGGCTCTCGGCGGCGGCCTTGTCGTCCAGGTGGCACACCAGCGCGTAGCTCGAATCGGTCGGAATCGCCGCGATGCCGCCAGCGTGCAGGATTTGCGCGGCCTGTTTCAGCAGGCGCGGCTGTGGGTTGTCGGGGTGGACTTCGAAGTATTGCGACATGGCCCATTGTCGCGCCGGCCCTGCGGCGGCGCGCCCAGATTCAGCCACACCGTGGCCGCGCCGCTGGCCGCGATGATGCCCATGCCAAGCCACGTCCAGCCGTCCGGAAGCTGCCCGAACACCAGGCCGCCGGCAGCCAGCGCAATGACGATCAACACGCCGCAAAACCCCGCGATCACCAGCGCCCAGCGCAGGCGCGACATCCGCCCGGCGTCTCAGGCCGGGCGTTGAACGCGCGCTTCGAGCACGCTCCACACGGGCGTGAGCTTGGGCGGCAACCCGGCCAGGCGGCCCAGGTCGGTGTGGCTCTCTTCGGGGCTGTGGAAGTCGCTGCCGCGCGAGGCCAGCAGGCCGAACTCCTGCGCCGTCTTGGTGTACCTGGCCGCGTCGGCCGCACTGTGGCTGCCGGTGACCACCTCGACACCGCGGCCGCCGTGCAGCATGAATTCGGTGAACAACGCGTACTCTTCGTTGGCGCTGAACTTGTAGCGCGCCGGGTGCGCGATGACGGCCACGCCGCCGGCCTGGGTGATCCACGTCACCGCGTTGCGCAGCGAGGCCCAGCGGTGCGGCACGTAGCCGGGTTTGCCTTCGACGAGGTATTTGCGGAACACCTCGTAGGTGTCTGCGCACACGCCGGTGGCCACGAGGTGGCGCGCGAAATGGGTGCGCGACACCAGGTCGGGGTTGCTCACATAGTTGAGCGCGCCTTCGTAGGCGTGCGGGATGCCGGCCTTGGCCAGGCCCTCGCCCATGTCGATCGCCCGTTGGGTGCGCCCGCCGCGTGTGCCCGCCAGGCCGGCTTGCAGCGCGGTGTTGTCCGGGTCGAAGCCCAGCCCGACGATGTGCACCGTCACGTCGGCAAACGTGACCGAGATCTCGGTGCCGGTGAGGTAAGGCAAGTCGAGCGCCATGGCCGCATCGCGTGCCCGCCGCTGGCCGCTGATCTCATCGTGATCGGTCAGCGACCAGAGCTGCACACCATTGGTCTTGGCCCGCAGCGCCAGCGCTTCAGGCTGCAGCGTGCCGTCGGAGATGACGGAATGGCAATGGAGGTCGGCGTTCATTCGGGCAGGCGGGGGCGTCCAGCAGGCATTGTAGGGATGCCACCCCGTGACACGGCCGGAGTGGGCAACGGTGGAGCCGGGCTGGTGCCACAAATTGCCGGCGCAGGCACCGGAAACTGCGGGCTCAGCGTTCGAGCCGGATCAGGCGGCCGTTGCGGCTGTCGGTCAGCAGGTACAGCCAGCCATCGGGCCCCTGGCGCACATCGCGAATGCGTTCGCCCAGGGATTTCAGAAGCCGGTGTTCGGCCACCACCTTGCGGCCATCGAGTTCCAGCCGCACCAGGGCTTCACCCCGCAGCGCGCCGATGAACAGGTTGCCTTTCCAGCCCGGGTAGCGTTCGCTGGTCAGGAACGCCATGCCGCTGGGCGCGATGGAGGGCACCCAGTAGGTCAACGGCGCTGCGATGTCGGCCCGGGCCGTGCCCTCGCCGATCTTGAATCCGGTGCCGTATTCGCGGCCGTGGGTGATGGCCGGCCAACCATGGTTGCGCCCGGCGGCAACGAGATTCAGTTCGTCGCCTCCCTGCGGGCCATGTTCATGGGCCCACAGCTCGCCGGTTTGCGGGTGGATGGCCGCACCTTGCACATTGCGGTGGCCGTAACTCCACAGTTCCGGCAGCGCGCCGCTGCGCCCGACGAACGGGTTGTCGGCCGGCACCCGGCCGTCGGGCTCGATGCGCACCACCTTGCCGAGGTGGTTGTCCAGCGTCTGCGCGTCGTCGCGCCGGCTGAACCGGTCGCCCAGCGTGATGAACAGGCGGCCATCGCGCGCAAAGGCCAGCCGGGAGCCGAAGTGGTTGCTGCTGTTGACCTTCGGGCTTTGGCGAAAGATCACCTGCACGCCGGTGACGCGGCTGCCTTCGAGCCTGCCGCGCGCCACCGCCGTGCCGTTGCCGCCTTCACCGCCGTCGGCGGGTTCGCTGTAGCTCCAGTAGATCAGCGCGTTTTCGCTGAACTTCGGGTCGACCGCCACGTCGAGCAGGCCGCCCTGGCCGCCGACATCGACACGCGGAAGGCCCGGCAGTGTTTCACTCAAGCGGCCATCGGCCTGCACGATCCGCAAGCGGCCGGCGCGCTCGGTGACGAGCATGCGGCCATCGGGCAAGAAGGCCAGGCCCCACGGGTTTTGCAAGCCGCTGGCAACCGTGACAGGCTTGAGTTCCTGCGACTGCGCCAGGGGCCCGAGCAGCACCAGGGCAAGAGCGAGCACAACACGGCGCATGATGAAAAGGCGAGTGGAACGAGCCCGCGAGCATGCCCACAGCGCATTGCCCGCACCCCGCGTCGGGTCAATGCCGAGGACGACCGCCCTTCAGCGCGCGATCCGCACGATCCGGTCCGTCAGCATGTACAGCGCGCCGTCCGGCCCCTGCTTGACGGCGCGCACGCGAGAGCCCGGAAACAGCGCCTCGCGCGCCGCCACCG
>JANORB010000028.1:0-5900 GCA_031415135.1 Methylibium sp. | reverse complement strand
GCCGCCGATCGACCGAAAACGAAGACGGCCAGCACGACGGCGCTGAGCCAGCGCGCGGCAAACACCATTGCCTTTGCCAAAGCCGCATCCACCATGTTCGCCATGGACGCGATGCTCAGCCACCGGCCGGGTCATCTCAAGCTGCCGCAGCCAGACGCTTACGCTGCTGCCGGCGCGACGCACTGCGTTTCGGGCCCCGGCGGCGTCAAGCGCCTGGTCGAAGCGTCGTGAATCGCGTTCAAGCGCGGCGGCGAGGGCAGGGCCCGGCCTCGCCTGTGTGTTCGGTGACGCACAGACGGCGTTGCCCAATGCCGCCAGACTGGCCAGGTGCGCCGGGTTCGGTGTTGGCCGGCCGAACCTCTGATTGCTCATCCCTGTGGATCGCGGCGGCGCGGTTCGTCATGGCGTTGCGGCGCATTCCACACGAGCAGCGCGCTGTCTCGGCGCGGGCCCATTTCACCAGGACAGGGACTGAACATGAATCTGACGCCTGTCCGGGTCATCAATGACGACGAGGCGTGCAACAAAAGGGCGGCGTTCGCGCTTTGCGCGGCGGCCCGATGTGATCGACCCGGCGCCTGGCGCGGGCAACCGGTGTTCACATGAACCCTGCCACGCCGCTGCCTGTTCCGTACAGCATCAAGCGCCATGGCATATCGCTGTCCAACTGCGATGACGAGCCGGTCCAGACGCCAGGATGCATCCAGTCGCACGGGATGCTGCTGGCGTTGCGCCTCCATGATCTCGTCGTCACGCAGGTGAGCGAAAACTGTGAGCAGTGGACCGGCCTGTCCGTCGACCAGGTGTTGGGCGGGCCTGTGTCGCGCGTCGTCGGCGCGTTCGCCGCCGAGCGCATCCAGGCGTTGACCCGCAGCGAAGCCTTGGAACACAACCCCTGCTACGCGCTGACCGCCCGATTGCCCGGGGCCGCCGCCGACGCTTCGGCGATGGACATGACGGTTCACAGCGCCGAGGGCGTGCTGCTGCTCGAACTGGAACCGAGCGGCCGGAGCCCGCCTGTGGTGGGCCAGGACGGCGACTATTTCTCGATGGTCAGAAAGACCATCGGCCGCCTCAAGAGCACCCGATCGCTGGCTGACTTTTGCGCCGTGGTGGCCCACGAAGCGCGCAGCATCACCGGCCTCGATCGGGCCATGGTTTACTTTTTTCATGCCGACGACAGCGGTGAAGTGATGGCCGACGCGCGGCGCGAAGGCCTGCCGTCGTGGCTGGGCTTGCGCTATCCGGCCAGCGACATTCCGAAGCCGGCGCGCGAGATCTTCAAGCGCATCGGTGTGCGCCCTTTGCCCGACGCCCAGGGCCCGCTGTGCGAGATGGTGCCGCTGCTCAACCCGGACACCCAGCGCCCGCTGGAGATGACCCACTGCGCGCTGCGCGGGGCTTCGGTGATGTACACCGAGTACCTGCAAAACATGGGCGTCGCGGCGACCTTGACGATGCCCATCCTGCGCGACGGCGCGCTCTGGGGGCTGATCGCCTGCCATCACAACACACCCAGGCCCTTGCCCTACCCGCTGCGCTCGGCCGCCGAGTTCCTGGCCCAGATCGCCTCGCTCGAAATCGCCCAGGCCGAACTGCGGGAGCACCTGCAATACCGCGTCGATCTCGACGCGGTGCATCTGGCCGTGCTGGCGCGCGCGGCGGCGGACGGCCAACTGTCGGTGGCGGCGCCATCGTCGCCGAGCCTGCTGGACGGCATCCAGGCCGATGGCGTGGCGATCTTTCAGCACCCGCGCTGGCTGATGGCCGGCGTGACGCCCGACGAGCCGCAGTTGACGCCGTTGGCCGCGTGGCTGCGCCAGCGCATCGACCAGGCGCCCGATGGGCTTCACACCTACGCCACCGACGCACTGGGTGCCGCGTACCCGGCGGCGGCCGGGTTGGCGCAGCGGGCCAGCGGCGTTCTGGCGACCGCCGTGTCACGCCATGCCGACAGCCTGCTCATCCTCTGGTTCCGCAGCGAACAGGTTCAGACCTTCAACTGGGCCGGCAACCCGCAAGAGAAGCCGGTGGCGGTGGGCCCGCTGGGGCCGCGGCTGACACCGCGCCGCAGTTTCGACCTCTGGCAGGAGCAGGTGCGCGGGCGCTCCAGGCCGTGGCGCAAGGTCGAGATCGAGGCAGCCGCTCAACTGCGCCGGATGTTGAGGGACCTGGTGGTCGTGCGCGCGGAGCAGCTGGCCGAGACCAACGCCGAACTGGCGCGCAGCAACGCCGAACTCGATGCCTTTGCCTATGTGGCCGGCCATGACCTGAAGGAACCGCTGCGCGGCATCAACAAGTACGCGCACCATCTGCTGGAAGACGCCCGGGCCGGCGCGGCGATCGACCCGGCGCGGGTCGAGTGGCTGCTGCGGCTGACCGTGCGCATGGACACGCTGCTCGACGCGCTGCTTCACTTCTCGACGGTGGGGCGGCTGTCGCTGGAGCTGCAAGACATCGACCTCGGCCCGGTGCTGGTCGAAGCGATGGAGATGCTGGGCGCCCGCCTGGCGGACAGCCAGGTCGAGGTGCGCGTGCCGCGGCCCCTGCCGGTGGCCCACTGCGACCGTGTGCGCGTGCGCGAGGTCTTCTCCAATCTGATCTCCAACGCCACGAAGTACAACGACAAGGCGCAGCCCTGGGTGGAGATCGGCTACATCAACCCGGACGACGGCCCGCCGCACCCCGCCAGGCCAGCCTCGGCACCCGCGGACAGCGCCCACCACACACTCTTTTATGTGCGCGACAACGGCATCGGCATCGACCTGCGCCACAAGGACAGGGTGTTCGCGATCTTCAAGCGCCTGCACGCGCCAGACGCATTCGGCGGCGGCAGCGGCGCGGGCCTGACGATCGCGCGCAAGATGGTGGAACAGCACCTGGGCCAGCTCTGGTTTGATTCGCAGCTCGGCGAGGGTTCGACCTTCTATTTCACCCTGCCCGGCTTCAAGACCCTGGACGGCAACGCGCATGCGAACTGACGCCGGCCCGGCCGATCTGCGCCCCGTGCTCGTGGTCGAAGACAGCGACGACGACTTCGACACGGTGGTCGTCGCGGCGGCGCGCACCCGGCGGCACAACCGCCTGGTTCGCGCCGCCAATGCCGATGCGGCGTGGCAACTGCTGACCCTCAACCCGGCCGACGCGTTTGCCTTCATGCTGCTGGACTACAACCTGCCAGGCCTTGACGGGCTGGCCCTGCTCGACCAGGTTCGCCACGGCGGGCTGCTGGCGCGGCTTCCGGTGGTGGTCTTCACCACCAGCGTCAACCCGCGCGACCGTGATGCCTTCAGCCAGGCCGGGGCGAGTGCATTCCATGTCAAGAGCGTGCGGCACAGCGATTGCCTGGACACACTCGAGTCGATCTTCGACCAATGGCTGAAGGCGGGAGCGCCGCCCGCGACGGCCGCGCTGTCTGAAGCCGCGCGGCGGTCAGCATGAACGAACGCGGCCAGGCGGCGCTGCGCGTGCTGATCGTCGATGACAACCCCACCGACCGGGCCGAGGCCAAGGCCGCGCTGCTCAACGGGTCCAAGCGCCTGTACCAGTTCACCGAAGCGTCGTCGGCCGAACAAGCGCTGCGCCTGTGTGCCCAGGAGCCGCTGCCGGACTGCATCGTGCTGGACCTCGGCTTGCCCGACGCTGACGAGTTCGAAGTGCTCAATCGCCTGCCGCGCGACGAAGGCCAGCTGCTGCGCGTCCCGGTGGTCGTTCTCACTGCTTCGATCGAACTGGGTCTCAATCAGGCCGCGCTGCGCGCCGGCGCGCACGACTACGTCGGCAAGGCGTGGCTGCACCCGGAAACCTTGACCCGGGCGGTCGAAAACGCCATCGAACGCCTTGCCATGGCACGCGCCCTTCAGGCGCAGCGCCAGCGGGCCGACGCGGCGCGGGACAAGGCGCTGCAACTCGAAGGCGAGAACCGGCAGATCCAGGAAGCCAATCGGCTGAAGAGCCAGTTCCTGGCCAACATGTCGCACGAGCTGCGCACGCCGCTCACCGCCATCATCGGCTTTGCCGACCTGCTGCGGTCGGGAGCCGTTGCGCAAGGGACGCCGCAGCACCAGACCTTCCTGGACCACATCGGCAGCAGCGGTCGCCATCTGTTGCGCCTGATCAACGATGTGCTCGACCTGTCCAAGGTCGAGTCGGGAAAAGTCGAGTTCGTCGCCGAGACTTTCGACCTGGCCCGGCTGGTCCAGGAAGTCCAGGACATCCTGCAAACCGAGGTGCTGCGCAAGAACCTCCGGGTCGTCGCCGATATCGAGCCGTCGCTGGGAAACCTGTTGCTCGACCCCACCCGACTGAAGCAGGTGCTCTACAACTACCTGACCAACGCGATCAAGTTCACGCCGCAAGGCGGCCTGATCAGCGTCCGCGCAGGGGCCTCGGGCGCCGACCATTTCCGGCTGGAGGTCGAAGACACCGGCGTCGGCATCGCGGCGCCCGACCTGCCGCGCTTGTTTACCGCGTACCAGCAGCTCGATGCGGGGTCGACGAAAAAATACGAGGGCTCCGGTCTGGGTCTGGCACTCGTGCGGCGCCTTGTGATGGCGCAAGGCGGAAGCGTCGGGGTTCGAAGCACGCTGGGCCAAGGCAGCGTGTTCCATCTGGTTCTGAATCGCATTCACGGGACTGACGCGATGAAGTGTGCGGAGCTGGAGGGCTGGCTGGCCACGGCCACAGCCGATCGCCTTGTGGTGATTCACGATGGGCGAGACGATCCGTCTCAACCTGGCGCGAACTCGACCCGCACCGGCCCGGTGCGACAAACCTGGACTTGATGATGACGGCAGACGATTCGACCCTGGGCCCTTCGGCGCGCCCCATGCCGAGCCAGCGCGGCGGGTCGCTGCGCGTTCTGGTCGTCGACGACGATCCGGCAACGGTCGAACTCGCACGATTTGTACTGGCTGCTGCCGGGTTCGTGGTCGAGTCGACGACGGACTCGAACAACGCCATGCTGCTGATTTCGGCTTTCCAGCCGGATCTGATCCTGATGGACATCCAGATGCCCGGAATGGACGGCCTCGAATTGACCCGGCAACTGAAGGCAGCGCCCTCGATGCGGCACATCGTGGTGGTGGCCTTCACCGCGTTTGCGATGAAAGGCGACGAGGCCAGGATGCGCGCCGCGGGTTGCGAAGGCTACATCGCCAAGCCGTTCGACGTGGCGTCGTTCGCCGCGACGGTGGGCTCGTTGTTCCGCACGCGGGGCGACAAGATACCCGACCTGCGCTGCCCCTGAGCGTCGAAGCCAGGCGTTCGCGGCGCATCGCGCGTCACGCGCCGGGCCCGGCGCCGTCGCGCTTGCGGCACCGGTTCCAGGCTCACATCTTGATCATCACATGCCGCGCCACCGTGTAGTCTTCCAGCGCGTACATGCTCAGGTCCTTGCCGTAGCCGGATGACTTCATGCCGCCGTGTGGCATTTCGTTGACCAGCATGAAGTGGGTGTTGATCCAGGTGCAGCCGTATTGCAACTTCTTGGCCACGCGCATCGCGCGCGCAACGTCCTGCGTCCACACCGACGAGGCCAGGCCGTAGTCGCTGTCGTTGGCCCAGGCGATGGCCTGTTCGGTGTCGGTGAAGCGGGTGACGCTGACGACCGGGCCGAAGACTTCGCGCTTGACGATCTCGTCTTCCTGGCGCGCGCCGGCCACCACGGTGGGTTCGTAGAAGAAGCCGCTGCCGGAAGGGCCGCTCCAGGCCTTGCCGCCGGCGGTGATCTCCATGTGGCCGGTCATCTGGGCACGCTCGACGAAGCTGGCGACGCGGTTGCGCTGGCGGTCGCTGATCAGCGGGCCGATCTCGGCATCGGGGTCGTCCTGCAGGCCCATCTTGATGCTCTTCACGGCGCTGGACAAATCGGCCACCAGCTTGTCGTACACCTTGGCGCC
>JANORB010000027.1:0-10986 GCA_031415135.1 Methylibium sp. | reverse complement strand
GCATCCCAGACGACTGCCTCCGGCATGCCCGCGACGATCCTGGTGAAATCGGGATGCTGCGGGTTGATGAGAACCTTCCCTTCCCTGCGTGCCACGACCGAGGGCACGACCAGCACCGCCGCTCGCAGCTCCCGAATCCAGCCGTCGCCAAAGGCCCTGGCCGTGCGCAGATCGGCGACGCTCATGGTTCGCGCCCGCCATGCAAGGACCGCAGCGATCGCCGTTCTGTAGTGTTCGGCACGACCTCATCCGATATCCGGGGGCTGGCGCCGGCAATGCAGCAGCGTCAGCCGGGCTCGAACGTGAACATCTCGCGCACCCGCAGCCGCAGCGCATCGGCCACTTGCTGTAGCCGCTCAGCCGCCACGCCGCGGTAAAGCGTGGCCTCGTAGCGCTGGATTTGCTGCTCTGCCAGGGACAGCCTCTCAGCAAGTTCTTTTTGCGTCAGGTTGCGAACGATGCGCGCTTTGATCAATGCCTGGCCGATGCCAACGATCGATTCAGCTTCGAACTCGGTGACCTGACCTTGACTCAAGGCATCGTATTCGGCCAACTCCGCCTCGATGTCGTCGAGTTGGCTGCGCAGCCCGCCGCGCATCGCGCGCGCGGCCTTGGGATGCAGCCCCTTCGCATCGGGCGCCGTAAGCGCCTGACGGAAACGTTCGGCCTGGCTTTGTGCAACGAGGTACTGGCGCTGGTTGGTGATCATGGCAAGTCCTTCAATTCGATGACCACGATGCCCTTGCGTCGGCCCTCGCGGTCGGTCTGGAAGAAATCACGGAAGAGCGTGCCCTGTGGATCGGCGCGCGCGTCGGAAATGAACAGTTCGCCCAGGAACGCCGACTTCTGGGTTGCCCGGCCACGATCGAAGGTGAGCAGCCTTTCGTCGACCAGATCGAAGTCCACGCCTTCGGCGTCCCAGCAGGCATCAAAGTCACCGGGCTCCTCCTTGACGGTGACGAAGCTGCCGTCGATGTAGGCGCGGACGCAACCCGCAACCGTCAACAATCGCAGCGCTTCGAGCATCCCAGCCAACAGTTGCTGCCGCCAAGCTGTTTGGCCAAACCGGTCCAGCATGTCCTGCCAGGTGGCAGCGTGTTCGCCGCTGGGAAGGTTGCCGGTGACAGGATCGAAATCGGGAATCACGACACAACTCTATCATTGTGTTGAGGTCGGCGCAACTGCGACCATTCACGCGGCAACCGCCTGCGCCAGTCGATGCGGAGCCGACCGCCTGCAAAGCGTCAAGAATTGGATCCGGACGTCCCTGACGCGTGGCTCCAAGGCCCCCGAACCGCGTGCTACAGAACTGCTACAGACCGCGCTGACCCGCATGAACGCTGAACGCTGAACACAGCATCCAGTCCATCATCGGGGCTGTACACAGCCGCCAAGGGCCAAGTGGTTGATTTGATTGCACTGACTTCTTCTTTGTCGGTCCAGACCATGGTGGGGCGGACGAGACGGATTCGTTGACGGCGACCTGGGCTGCGCGGGAGTCTTGTCGATGGAGGCTCGGCTCTCATTCAGTTGACACCTCGAACCGCTCCCGTTGCTCGGAACGGATAGTCTTTCCCCCCTCAAGTGCGGGGGTACAAATCTCCTGAGGAACGCAGGATAAAAGTCCGCCTGAAACACGCTCCAGCTCCCTTGCCCCACTTTCGCGGGCTGCCTAAGCTCAATGGAGCAAAACACTGATCGCGAGACTTTGCGAGGTGTGTGGGGCATCGAACTGAATTGAAAGGCACTGTATGCGACTGATATCGAACGGCATGTCATTGATTGTGGCTGCAGCACTCGCTGGATGTGGCGGCGGCGGTAACGACACCGCTGCACCACCGCAGCGAGAGGCTTCGACGGCGACGTTCGCGGTCAAGTCAGCAATGGTCGGCATATACGCAACCGGGCTCAATCTGAACCTTTCCGGGAGAGACAACGGCATTCCAGTGCAAACGGTATTTCGCGACGACTACTACAACTGGAGCGGAACATTCAGCCTGTCCAGTCGCGTGGTGACGCCCGAAAACAGGATATCGAACTGCACGGACGCTACAACGCTGGTCGACATAAAGATCACGCTCACACGAGCACGGGACGGATATCGAATGCAAGAAGCTGCGACGTTCGGCTACGGAGCCGATTACAAGCCGATTTGCGCATCTCTCCTCGACGGCCATTTCTGGACGTGGAACCTGAGTCAGCCGCTGCCCGCTTCATCCGGGTTGCGAGGGAACATCAGCGGCGTTGAGTTTGCCGGTACGGTGTCTCGAACGGCCGACCCGCTCGATATCGACGCTTCTCTGACAAGCTTGGTGGGCCTCGACGCCGATACCAAGGATTCCGCATTTCTCACCTTCCTGTACAACGTGACTCCAGCGCCTCAGGGACCCATGACCCTGACCTATCTTCCGTTCCGCATGTTCGGAGAGGGAACAGAGTTCCGGTTTCGGATTGACCCGACAGGCAAGTTCCTCGGATTCCAGTATGTTCGTACCGGCTTGGTGCCCGACCCGAATTTCAGCTCGCCGGTAACTGTCATTCTGAACTCCCAATGAGCGTCGCCGAGAAGCGCGTTCGCATCGAGCATGGCGACAGGATTCGCGCCGACACGCTGGCGAAGGCGGCACGACTCGGGGTCGTGGTGACCCAGAACCCGACGCACTTTCCGCCGCCCGGCGCTCCGCGTCGACCGGTCGACCGGTAGACGGGTCGACCCCCACTCGATGCTCTTGAGCCTTCTGACGGCAGCGGTGCCGCTGGCCCTCGGGTCGGACGGCGGTGCCGATCAAGCCAACCCCGTCCTGAACATCATGCTGGCCAGCAGCTATGCCGCGTCACCCGACGAGGCGCTGTCGCGCGAGCACGCCTTGCTGGCCTACACCGCCGGAGCGGCTTGTGCCGAACGCCAGCAGCGCCGCAAGGGGGGCCGCGTCACGCCTGGGACGGCCGCCGACCTGACCGTGCTGTCGCAAGATGTCTTGACGGTGCCCGCGGGGATGCGGGCCAGCCACCACAAGCGTTCTGACTGTGGTGGATGGCGAGGTCGTGTTCGAGGCTTCGACAATGGCAGATGCGGGCCAACCCAAGTGAACCACTGTTGATGAAACCTTGGCCTTCAGCGCCACTCCAGCCGCTCCTGAATGGTGACGCCGACGAGTGTCAGCAATCCGGCAACGCGCGCGGCGGTCTGGTCGTGGCGGTCAAGAGACCGCCACCAAAGACGGCTTCACGGTATTGCGGCCTGGCGTTCCCACTTGTCCCGGCTTGCCAGTGCGGGACGGCATCGAGTTGCAGTTGACCATCCGGGGCGCCCTGCTCAGCCGCAGCCAAGCGGTCAGTGTCGGCCGAACAGCCGGGCATCCCAGACGACTGCCTCCGGCATGCCCGCGACGATCCCGGTGAAATCGGGATGCTGCGGGTTGATGAGAACCTTCCCTTCCCTGCGTGCCACGACCGAGGGCACGACCAGCACCGCCGCTCGCAGCTCCCGAATCCAGCCGTCGCCAAAGGCCCTGGCCGTGCGCAGATCGGCGTGGTCCCAACCGGCGGGAAGGCTGGTCGCGTCTTGTCGTTCGACAGTCACGGCGGCAGCAATGGCGATCTCGACTGCCACATGCGTGCGCGGCACGCGCCCGATACCGGCGTGGGCCAGGCACTCCAGCATCGCGCCGGCGTATGAGCGGCTGGCATAGATGACACCGAGGCCCGGTGAATTCCAGCGGCCGCCAACAAGGGACGCGCCAACCGCACTGAACGGGTCGAACCGGCCGTCGGCAATGCGCCATGCCTGCCAGGCCAGCGTCTGCGCTTGCTTGCTGGCCGCCGCCTTCGATCTCGCCCGGACCGGAACCTTACGCGGCGACGCCATGGAACAGCGACCAGAGCAGGTTCTCGACGCGTCGCGCGCCCAGCTCGGTCAAGGCCACCTCGATCGGCCGCCTGCCGCCCAGCATGGCGTGGCCGGTGGACAGAAAAATCCGCGCGTCATCGACGCTGTCCCACACATGCTCCGCGGTGGCGATGACGCGCGCCAGGCGCTCCACCCGCTCGCCTTCCTGCGGCTTCAAGTCAACGCCGCGCCGGTGGAAGGTGGCCGACGGGATGACCCGTTGCATCAAGGCCGCCGCGTCGGGCGAAGTGCCATACACATGGCGCGCCACGGCGCCAAGGGACGCTTTTGGCAGGCCGGCTTCGACCTGTCGATCGAGTTGCTCGATGGAAGTGACCTTGCTGCGCAGGCCCAGCACCTGGGCGATCTTGCTCGGCTCGACGACGGCTGCGTACATGCGGCGCTCTCCCAATTGATGGGGAAAATTCTATCAGGTGAAAGCAGCGCAGCTTTTCCGACCGCGCGGCCGGCCGGCGCCTGCCCTGTTGGGATGGCTCGGCACCAGGCCCGCAAAGACAGCCGGAATCAGCGTGTGATCAGCACCACCGTGTTGCCGCGCCTGTGGCGCGAACCGGCGCGGGCATGGGCGGTGGCGATCTCGGCGAAGGGCAGCACGTCGCCGACGCTCGGGCGATAAACCCCGTCGCGGTGCAGGCGGATCAGCCGTTCCATCGCGGCTTTGCCGTCGCCGATGACGCCGCCGCTGATGCGATGGCTGCCGCGTTTTGCGCGCAGCGCGCAGGACAACTGTTGCGCCAGCGTTGCCGTGACCGGCAGCAGCCGCCCGCCGGGGGCGAGCAGCGCGGCGGCCTTGGCGTAGGGCAGGCTGCCCACGACATCCAGAATGACATCCCATTGGCCGCTGATCGGGCCTGCGCGGTAGTCGATCGTGTCTGCCGCCCCGAGCTCGCGGGCGAAGGCATGGTTTTCGGCCCGCGCGACGGCCGTGACCTTCGCGCCGAGATGGCGGCCGATCTGGATCGCGGCGCAGCCCACGGAGCCGGTGGCGCCGTTGATCAGCAGCCGCTCGCCGCGCCGGATGTCAGCCTTGTCGATCAGGAAGTCCGCCGCCGTCAGGCCGCCAAAGAAGAACGCGGCGCCGTGCGCGTCGTCGAGTGTGTCGGGCAGGGCGAAGAGGCGGGCGTCGGCCCGGATCGTCAGATACTCGGCATGCGCGCCGCCCTTGATGCCGGTGGTCCCGAACACCCGCTGGCCGAGAGCGAACCCGGCCGCGCCAGCGCCAAGCGCATCCACCACGCCCGCAAACTCCATGCCGAAGACGGGGTGGCGCGGGCGGATCAGGCCGGTGATGCAGCGCATCAGGAAGCCGAAGCCGCGCGGCGCATCGTTGGCGCGCAGCCGCGCATCGGCTGCGGTGACCGCGGCGGCGCTGATGCGGACCCGCACCTCGCCCGGCCCGGCAACGGGCACAGGCAGGTCTTCGATCCTGACGACCTCGGGCCCGCCGTAGCGGCGGATGGTGGCGGCTTTCATGGGCATCCCCGTAGCTTAAGGGCCGGGCGGTCGTTGATGCAGCCTGCGCATGAAGTCTTCGACCACGGTGGGCTCCCAGTCACGGTCGAGGAACTGTGTTTCGAGCGCTTTCTTGCTCACAAGGAAATGTGGCTTTGCCACTTTCCTTGATCCCCGCGGGGGACGGCCGGCCCCGGCCGGCCTTGGGGCGCTCATGACGGTCAGGGTGCAGGAGACGCTGGCGGTCGGTCTTGGCTGCACCTTGGTGCACTTGAAGTGCAGGGTCTGCCCCAGGTTGCAGCCGGGCGCCAGCTTGAATCACCACGTCGGCCTGGGGCACCAGTTCGCGAAACCTCGCCACCATGTGCCGCCCCGGGTTGGGGTCGGCTGCGCTGTTGATCAGCCGCAGTGGCGTGCGGCCGTGCAGCAGGGGCTCGATCAGTCGATCCCGAATCGGCAGGCGGTCGCGCCAGAACCGGCCCACCGCGCAAACGCGCGCTCATCCCGGCCACAGGCACGTCGCTCATGCTCGAACGGCCTGAGGCAGGATCGACGCCGCAACGGCGAGTTGTGCGCCGAGGGCCATCACGCGCGCCGCCTGGATGCTCCGCTCAAGCGGGTGGTTGGGCATCGCCCGTTGCCGTCCGCGAAGGCGTGTTCGCCGTCAGCCGCGGCAAGAACGAGCAGACACAAGAGCAGGCACACGCTGTACTCGCTGCCACCGGTGCCGTGCTCACCGACGAACCATCCGAACCGGTGGTGGATGAGCGCGATGCCACCTGCCGCGACGCTGGCCAGCGCAAGCGAAGCGTGGCGCACCCCGTAGCCCAGCGCGAGCAGCAGGCCGGCGATGATCTCGGTGAGCGTGATGGCCCAAACCACGAGCACGGGCTCGGGAAAGCCAAAGCGTTCCAAGGAAGCCCGCGAACTGAGGGATGGATCCGTTGACGATTCGAACCACCGCATGCGCCATGAAGAAGACGGGAGTGCCGACTCGCAGCACGAGCAAGGCTGTTCCAAGCGACACAAAAGGGACCCCGCGCATTTTTTCGGTGGGAACGAAAGGAGTGTGTTGAGCCAGGCCTGGGCTGTCGTCGCGAGCGCCAGGTGCGTCCGCCTACTCGACGCGCAGGATAAACGCGAGATTGACCGAGCCTTCTTCGATCATTTCCAGGCTGGTGGCGCGCTCGCGAAGGTGGCGGTCACCGACGACGCCGCGCTGAGCGTGACAAACGTGGCCGTCACGGCGCGCGCCTGGCTCATCGTCAGCGCGCAGGTCGTCCCGGTGCCGTTGCACGCACCGCTCCATCCGGAGAAACGTTGCCCTGGTGGTGCCGCGGCGGTCAGCGTCACCGCCGTGTCGGCCGCGAAGCGCGCCGTGCAGGTGTTGCCGCAGAAGATGCCCGCGGGCTGCGAGCTGACCCGACCATCGACTGTCGGCTCGGGCGTCGTCGGGCCGACCACCGTGACCGCCAGCTCGGCGTCGGCCGCACCGCCGCCGCCGCCGCACCCGCTCAATGCAATGACCAACCCTGCCGCCACAACTGCCGCCACAAAAGCGGCGAACCCCACTGACTTCATCATGACTCCCTTTCGTCGAGTCGGCGGGCGTTGTCCGCCGCTCGCTGTCGTCGTGCCACCAGAGCCATGCCAGTACTCCGACCCAGAGATTTCGGAACATGAAAGCTCGTCTTCGACCCGATGGCGGCGTTGCAAATCCTCGCAATACCTTTGGGTATTGCTGTGGTTTGCGCCTTGCCCTCGGGCCGAATCCATCCCTTTCATCAAGTTCCGAAACCTCTGCGCCGGAATACTAGGTCGCTTGGGGCTGCGCGTGAATAGCACCTTCGGGCAGCCTGGAAGGCAAGCTGCCGAACCGCGGCATCACGCCGCTGCGAAGGCCTTGCCGAGAAAGGCGCGCAATGGCATGGCCTTGACCGGGTTTGCAAGCACGGTGTAGCCCTGTGCCCGCGCCAGCCGCGCCCGCTCGCTGCCCACGTCGCCGGTCACGACGAGGGCCGGCACATCCGTCGAGAGCGCCGCGCGCAGCGCCTCGACGGCGGCCACGCCGCTCGCGCCCCCGGGCAGCCGCAGGTCGGCCAGCGCGGCATCCGGCCGAAAGCCGGTTGCGACACAGGCCAGCGCGGCGGGGCCGTCGGCGGCGCCCTGCGCGTGCCCACCTGGTAGAACTCGTCGAAGATGCGCGCCAGTTCTTCGGGTGCAATGCCGATCCCGGAGTCCTCGATCGCCAGCTCGACATGCGAGTCCGCCGCTTGCACGAGCACGCGCACCGCGCCTCGTTCGGTGTAGCGGATGGCGTTGGCCAGCAGGTTCTGGCACCACGCGCGCCAGCAGCGTGCGGTCGTTGTGGACGATGGCGCGCACCGCGTCGACGCGGATGGGTAGCCCCTTGGACTGCGCCAGCAGCAGACGGGTGCGCACCAGCTCGCGCACCAGGTCGTCGAGCGCGAACGCACTGCGCTGCAGCGCCACGTTGCCGGCGTCCAGGCGCGAGATGTCCAGCAATTCATCGACCACCTCGGTCATGCCGTCGACGCAGGCGACCCGGTGGGCCGACACCTCCGGCACACACCGATCAAGGAACTCAAGGCCGCCAGCACCAGGTGGTAGCCGCCGCCGATGGCCACATCGCGCAGCACGAGCGGACCGAGCACCAGCACCAAATAGACCGCCAGCACGGGATAAGAACCCGACAGGTGCACCGCCGCACCCATCGCGACCGCCACCAGGATGATGTGCAGCAAGGACTCGGCCTGCGCCGATCCGGGCGACCACAGCGCGGCGATGGCGCAGGCCCGCGATCCCGTCGCCGCTGCCGAGCCTGTAGTCGACGAGCACGACGTCCAGTTCGGGCCAGGCCTGCGCCAGCGCCAGCCCTCCGTCGATCGTCGAAGCGGTACGTGCCTCGATACCGGCGCCGGCATGCGCCAAGGCGTGGGCGAAACCGACGCCGAACAGCGGGTGGTCGTCGACCAGGGGAACATTCATGTGTGCAGCACCGTAGCCAATCGACGCGATCGCAGACCTGCCCTGTGGTGCCATGGACGGGCCGGCACTCGAGTGCCGTGCGGTTTACCGCGCCGAAGGCGTGGCATCCAGCGCACGCTCACCAGCGCACGCTCACTCGCCAGTCGACCTGCGCTGCGAGCGCGGCACGAGCGCGGCACGAACGCGGCACGAGCGCGAGCCGACAGTTGCAGCCGTTGCGTCCCGCCGCCCGCGGCGCACGGATCACGGCGGGCGGCGCACCAGCAGGTCGAGCCGCCGCAGCGCGTCGAGATTGTGGGCGCCGAGCAGGCCCATGACCCGGTCGATTTCGGATCGGTAGATCTCCAGGACATGCGCCACGCCGGCTTCGCCCGCGAGCGCCAGCCCCCACAGCTGAGGGCGCGCAATCAGCACGGCGCGCGCACCGAGCGCCACCGCCTTCACCACATCCGATCCGCGCCGGATGCCACCGTCCATCAGCACCGGAATCCGGTCCGCCACCGCATCGACGATGGCGGGCAGCGCCTCCAGCGCGCTGCTGGCGCCATCAAGCTGGCGGCCGCCGTGATTGGAGACGATCAGCCCGTCGATCCCGATCTCCACCGCGCGCCGCGCCTCGGCCGGATGCAGCACGCCTTTGAGCAGCAACGGGCCGGCCCACTGCGATCGAAGTTGCGCCACGTCGTCCCACCGCATGGCCGGGTCCAGCAGCGAGCCCATGCGCCCGGCAAGCGTGGCGAGCGATTCGTTCGAACCGGCGCGCACGTAGTTGCCGAAGCTCAGCGTGGCCAGTTCGCGCCGCATGGCCCAGCCCCAGCGCCACTTCGACGCCATGCCGAGCCACTGGCGGCCGGAGAACCGCGGCGGGATCGAAAAGCCGTTGGCCACATCGCGCTCGCGCTTGCCCAGCAGTTGATTGTCGATCGTCAGCACCAGGGCGTGGTAGCCGGCCTCGCGGGCGCGCTGCGCCAGCTCCCGCGTGAAACCGCGATCGCGATAGATGAACACCTGCATCCACCGCACACCCTGGTGCTGGGCGGCCAGTTCTTCGATCGAGCAGACCGAGCCGTGGCTCAGGCAATAGGCGGTCGAGGCCGCGGCCGCTGCCCGTGCGGCGGCGATTTCACCGCCGGGCCAGAACAGCCCCGCCAGTCCGGTGGGGCCGATGATCACGGGTGTCGAGAGCGTGTGGCCGAACAGCGCCACCGACTGGTCGCGCAGCGTGGTGCCTTCCAGTGGCCGGGGCAGGAAGGCCCAGCGCTGGAATGCGTCTTCGTTGCGGCGCAGGGTGGCCTCGTCTTCGGCGCCCCCATCGGCAAAGTCGAACACGGCCTGGGGCAGCCGGGACCGCGCGCCCGCGCGAAGCAGGCGGATGCTGGGGTACTGCGGCGCAAGCGAATCGACAGACATGGACTAACCGAAAGTCTCAATCGCGTGGTGTGGGCAGATCGCTACCATGTCGCTCCCGACGCGCGAGGATAAGTCAATGATCGACGAGGCGCCCAAGATTCAACATCGGCCCGTGGTTCGGCCCGCCGCGGCACAGGTCGACGCACTGCGCGGCACGCCCACCGGGTTCATCGTGGACGCACTGGGCGGCGCTGGCGCGCTCGACTTCCGCATCAAACCGGCGATCGCCGAACAAGCCGCCTGTTGTGGTGTTGCACTGACCTGCGACGCCGGTCCGGCGGACAACCTGGCACTCGTGGCCGCGCTGGCATGGGTGGAGCCCGGCGACGTCTTGGTGGCCGCCACCGGCTCCTACACCGGCTGCGCGGTGACCGGCGACCTGGTGCTCGGCATGGCGCGCAACTCGGGGGCGGTCGGCTTCGTCACCGATGGTTGTGTGCGCGACCTGGCCGGCATCCGGAGGGTCGGGTTGCCGTGTTATTGCGTCGGCGTCACGCCCAACTCGCCGGCGCGCAGCGGGCCTGGCACGGTCGGCTTTCCCGTCACCATTGCGGGTCATTCGGTGGCCAGCGGTGACGTGATCGTTGCCGATCAGGACGGCGTGGCCGTCATCCCGCGAGCACGGCTCGACGAGGTGATCGCCAGGCTGCCGGCGATACGCCAGGCCGAGGCCGAACTGGACCAGGCGGTCCGTGACGGGCTGCGCGTGCCGGCATTCCTGGCCAAGGATTGATTGCCTGGCTGCGCCGGGCTCAAGGTGCGGCGCGAACGAAGCGCAAGACGGTCTTGGTGTCGACCCAGCCGGCGATGGCTTGGTTCATTTGCAGGTAGTGCGGGCTTTGCAGGTGCGCCTGGATCGCCGCATCGTCGTCATACAGCTCGTAGAGGAAAAAGAGGTTCGGGTTGGCCGGGTCGCGGCAGACGTCGAACTGCCGGCAGCCGGGCTCGGACTCGCGCGATGCGCGGGCGTTTTCGACGATCGCGTGTTCGAACGCGGTCACGTGCTGCGGCTTGATGCGGAAGTCGACAACGAGAGCCAGCATGGGGTCACTCCTCAATGGTCATCCTGATTGGCGACCATGTTCAGCTACGCCGCGCGCCGCCCCCTCACCCCAACCCTCTCCCCCGAGTACAGGGGCGAGGGAGCCCGTGTTGGCTCCCTCGCCCGCTTGCGGGAGAGGGCTGGGGTGAGGGAGGAGCCCTGG
>JANORB010000026.1:0-30623 GCA_031415135.1 Methylibium sp. | reverse complement strand
CTACGCCGCGCGCCGCCCCCTCACCCCAACCCTCTCCCCCGAGTACAGGGGCGAGGGAGCCCGTGTTGGCTCCCTCGCCCGCTTGCGGGAGAGGGCTGGGGTGAGGGAGGAGCCCTGGCTGAACATGGTCGCTAATCAGGTTTTCTGATGAGTGCCTCCAGGCCGACGACATGCGTCGTCCGCCCCCCGAGGGGGGATGAGCAAAGTGGCAAAGCCACATTTGCTCATGCACGGTGCATCGCCCGGCGCCTGATACCCTCGCCGGCATGAACAACGATGCCGCGCCGATGCTGGTGGCTCGCGCCGAGGGCTTCAAGGCCAGCGGCGACCTGGCGGCCGGCCTGGCCGCGGCGCAGCAGGCCTGGGCCCTGGTGGCGCGCGAGGACGCGCCGCTGCGGTGCCGCGCCGGCCTGCTGCTGGCGCACTTCTTGTACCGGACCGGCGCGCTCGCGCCGATGGTCGACGTGGCGCTTGAGGTGTTGCCGCTGCTGCGGGCGGGCGGGTCGACCGGCGAGCTGATCGACCTGCTGCGCCAGGTCACGCTGGTGGGCTGCGACGTCAGCCGTTTCGACGTCGCGTTGGCGAGCGCGCAAGAGGCGTACGGGCTGGCCGTGGCGATCGGCGACAGCGCCAGGATTTCGCTGGCCACCAACGCGCTGGGGTGCTTTTTCGAGCGCACCGGCGACCCGTGGCAGGCCGAGCGGCTGTTGCTCGAAGCACTGGTGCTGGCGCGCGGCCAGCCCGAGCGCCACCCGTTGTTCGTCACGCTCAACAACCTGGGCGCCGCGCTCATCGGCAAGTTCTACCTGCTGCGCGACACCGTGGCGCTGGACGAGGCGCGCGCGCCGTTGCGCGTGGCGCGGCCCTACGCGCAAGAGGCGGTGGCGCTGGCAAAACAAAGCGGCGATGTCTTGCAGCAGGTGTTTTCGCTTGGCAACCTGGGCGAGATCCTGCTTCATCTGGGCGCCGCCGACGAGGCCGCGCAAACCCTGGACGAATCGCTGGCGCGGGCGCGCCAAGGTGGCTTCGAGGCCCAGGTCTGGCGCATCGGCTGCTCGATGGGGGAATTGCAGTTGCTGCGCGGCCAGCCGCAGCAGGCCTGGGACGCGCTCAACGAGGTGATGCGGGCTTCCGGCGCGGCCGAGCAGCGCGTCACCCACATGCGCCTGCACCACGCGCTGTGGCGCGCCGCGCGCGAACTCGGCCGCACCGAAGAGGCGTTGCAGCACCTGCAAACCTACCTGCGCATGGAACGCCAGCGCGCCGTGACGCAGCTGCGGGCCCAATCGGACCTGTTCGTGACCCGCATGGAGGCCGAACAAATGCGCCAGGAGACCCAGCGCCACCGCGCCCGCGCCCATGAACTCGAAGCCGACGTGCGGCGCGACCCGCTCACCGGCCTGGGCAACCGGCATGAGATGGAACGGCGCTGGCCCGAGCTGTTGCAGCAGGCGCAGGCGAGCGGAGCGTCGCTGTCGGTGGCGATGCTCGACCTGGACCACTTCAAGCAGGTGAACGACCGCCACGGCCACGCCGTGGGCGACCGCGTGCTGGTGGCGCTGGCCGGCCTGCTGCGCGCGCACACGCGCTCGGCCGACCTGGTGGTTCGCACTGGCGGCGAGGAGTTCTTGCTGGTGCTGCCCGACACCGATGCGGCGCGCGCCTTCGAGGTCTGCGACCGGCTGCGCCAGCGCGTGGAGGCGCACCCGTGGAGCGAGATCGCGCCGGACCTGGGCGTCACGCTCAGCATGGGCCTGACCAGTGCACCGCCGCTCGATGCCGCGGCGCTGTCGCTGCGGGCCGACGCCGCGCTCTACCGCGCCAAGGACGCCGGCCGCAACCGGCTGGTGCAGGCCTGAGCCTGCCGCGTTGTCAGTCTTCCAGCTCCGCCTTGGCCATCTCCACATCGAGCCGCTCCATTGCATCCATGGGCTCGCAGGCAGCGGCGGCTTCGTACAGCTGGGTGGCCTCTTTCATCTTCTTGTCGCCTTCGAGCATCACCAGACCGTTGGCGTACTCGACCATCGCGACGGCCGACGTGGGGTTCAGCTTCAGCGCGGTCTTGTAGAGCGACAGGCCGGTGTCCTTGCTGGCGCCCTGCGTGCGGCCGAGGAGCGAGCCGACCTTGTCGATGACTTCGGCGTGGAACGAACCCAGTGCGATGTGCGCGTCGGCGTGTTTGGGCGACAGCTTGATCGCTGTCTCCAGCGCACTCTTCACCTTGCCGCCCAGGCCCTGGGTCAAGGCCTTGGCCACGCTGATGCCCTGGCTGTAGCGGCCCAGCGCGAGCGCCATGAAGTAGTGCGCATTGGCGTTCTTCGGCTCTTCGGCGATCTGTGCCTCGGCGCGCTCGACCGCTTCTGTGAACAGCGCGAGCTTGGTCTTCTCGCTCTTTTCGAGGTAGGTGGCGTAGATGGTCTGGGCCTAGTTGGCCACGGTGATGCCCGCGCCGCCGGCCTTCAGCCCGGCTTCGACGGCCTTCTGGAAATCGCCGGCATGGAACAGCGCCCACGCGGCGAGCACCTTGTCGTCTTTGGGGCACGGTTCGGCATCGCCGGCATGCAATCGGGCCCACTTCTTTTTCAGCGTGGCGGCGTCATAGGTGTAGTCAGCGGCGTCGTGCGGGAAGGCGGTCCATTTGGCCATGGTGGCGTGCTCCTTGGGTTTCAGGTCTTGGCATAGTTGGCGACCAGCGCATGCAGGTGCCCGCGCTGCTCGGCATCAAGGTAAGGCAACAACAGGCTGAGCACGTGGAAGGCGCCGCGCAACAGCGCGGCGCCGGCGCTTTCGGGCTCCAGCGCCTTGCGCGGGTCGCGCACGTACTCGAAGCTCAGCCAGTAGGTCAGCAGCACCACCATCGCGGTGGCGACCGGTTCGACATCGCGCCCGTCGATGCGCACCGCGTTGCCGCGGCCGAGCCCGTCGAGGACGCTTTGCACCGCTTTGGCCTTGTTCTTCAACACGAACTGGAAGTGGGTCTCGAGCCGGCGATTGTTGGACAGCAGGTCGTTCAGGTCACGGTACAGGAAACGATGGTCCCAGATCAGCTCGAACAACATGTGGAAGAACAGCCACGCGTCCTCGACATTGCGCACGCCATCGGCGGCCCGCAGCAACTCGTTCAACGCGTTCTCGAAGCGGTCGAACAGGCGGTTGATCAGCTCGTCCTTGGCGGGGTAGTGGTAGTACAGGTTGCCGGGGCTGATGCCGAGTTCGGCCGAGATCAGCGTGGTCGACACGTTGGGTTCGCCGAAGCGGTTGAACAGGTCCAGCGTCACTTCCAGAATGCGCTCGGCGGTGCGGCGGGGTTTCTTGTTGGGGGTGGCCATGCAAGGGGCTCGTCGTGGCGCGTCAATCTAGCACCAGTTGCGCCGCCGTCCAATGGCGCTGGACCCTAGACGGCGGCGCGATCCGAGGGCGCTGCCTACAATGCCGTCGCCCATGCCAGCCATTTCATTCCAGCACGTCAGCAAGAGTTTCCGCGGCGCCGGCCGCGACGTTCAGGCGCTGGACGATGTCAGCTTCGACATCCAGCCCGGCGAATTTTTTGGCCTGCTGGGCCCGAATGGCGCCGGCAAGACCACCTTGATCAGCGTGCTGGCGGGCCTGTCGCGCGCCACCGGCGGGCGCGTGCTGGTGCAGGGGCACGACGTGGTGACCGACTATGCCGCAGCGCGCAAGAGCCTGGGCATCGTGCCGCAGGAGCTGGTGTTCGACCCGTTCTTCAGCGTGCGCGAGTCGCTGCGCATTCAAGGCGGCTACTTCGGCGTTCGCCACAACGACGCCTGGATCGACGAGTTGCTGGCCAACCTGGGCCTGGCCGACAAGGCCGACGCCAACATGCGCCAGCTCTCCGGCGGCATGAAGCGGCGCGTGCTGGTGGCGCAGGCGCTGGTGCACCGCCCGCCGGTGATCGTGCTGGACGAGCCCACCGCCGGTGTCGACGTGGAGCTGCGCCAGACGCTGTGGCAGTTTGTCGCCCGGCTCAACAGGGAAGGCCACACGGTGCTGCTGACCACGCACTACCTGGAAGAAGCCGAAGCGCTGTGCGGCCGCATCGCGATGCTCAAGCAGGGCCGCGTGGTCGCGCTCGACCGCACCTCGGCGCTGCTGGCCGGCACCGCCAGCACGATGCTGCGCTTCAAGACCGACGATGCGCTGCCCTCCGCCGTGGCGACCCAGGCCCGTGTGACCGGGCGCATCGTGCAGCTGACCGCCCACGACGCCGCCGAGGTCGAGACGCTGCTGACGGCTCTGCGCGCGGGCGGCGTGAAGGTCGAGGACCTCGAGATCGGCCGCGCCGACCTGGAAGACGTGTTCCTCGAAATCATGCGGGGCAATCCGGCGCAGCAGGTGGCGGCATGAGGGGTTTGAGCGTCCTGTCGGGCACCCGCACCTTGCTCTACAAAGAGGTGCTGCGGTTCTGGAAAGTCAGCTTCCAGACCGTCGCCGCGCCGGTGCTGACCGCCGTGCTGTACCTGCTGATCTTCGGCCACGTGCTCGAAGACCACGTGAAGGTGTTCGACCAGCTCGGCTACACCAGTTTCCTGATTCCCGGCCTGGTGATGATGAGCGTGCTGCAGAACGCCTTTGCCAACAGCAGCAGCTCGCTGATCCAGAGCAAGATCACCGGCAACCTGGTGTTCCTGCTGGTCACGCCGCTGTCGCACTGGGCCTGGTTCGTGGCCTATGTCGGCGCCTCGGTGGTGCGGGGCGTGGTGGTCGGCGCCGGGGTGTTGCTGGTGACGATGTGGTTTGCGCCGCTGCACGTCACCCACCCGCTGTGGATTGTGGTCTTCACGCTCGCGGGCGCGACGATGATGGGCGCGCTGGGCTTGATCGCCGGCTTGTGGGCCGAGAAGTTCGACCAGATCGCGGCGTTCCAGAACTTCATCATCATGCCCATGACGTTTTTGTCGGGTGTGTTCTATTCGGTCGGCTCGCTGCCGCCGTTCTGGCAGGCGGCGAGCCACCTGAATCCGTTTTTCTACATGATCGACGGTTTCCGGCACGGGTTTTTCGGCGTCAGCGATGTGTCGCCATGGGTCAGCCTGGGCGTCGTGGGCGCGAGCCTGGTGATCGTGTGCGGCGTGTGCCTGCACCTGCTTCGCACCGGCTACAAGATCAGGCACTGAGCCGGCTGAGCGATAATTTCAGCATGGCCGATCCGACACCCTCCGAGGTCCAGCGCTTTATCGCGCAGGGGCTGCAGTGCGAGCACATCGCGGTGGAAGGCGACGGCCGGCACTTTTTTGCCACCATCGTGTCGGCTGAATTCGAAGGAAGCAAGCGCGTGGCGCGCCATCAGCGTGTCTACCAGGCGCTCGGCGACCGGATGCGCGAGCAAATCCACGCCCTGTCGATGAAGACGCTGACGCCGTCCGAGTGGGCTTCCGACCCGAGTCAGGCCACCCCCCAACACCACTGAACCCGCCGCAGTGTTCCACTGCTGCGGTTGAGCTTGCACCCGCAGGATCAATGGCCGCTTGGAACCTGGGCTTGCACTCAACCCCATGGACAAACTTGTCATCCGCGGCGGCCGGCGCCTTGAGGGCGAAGTCGCCATCTCCGGCGCCAAGAACGCCGCGCTGCCCGAACTGTGCGCGGCGATCCTGACGGCCGACCCGGTCACGCTGAGCAACGTGCCGCGCCTGCAGGACGTGAACACCGCCTGCAAGCTGTTGCGCAGCATGGGTGTGGTGGCCGAACGCAGCGAATCCGAACCCGACAGCGTGACGCTGGATGCGAGCGGCCTCAGCTCGCCGGAAGCGCCCTACGAGTTGGTCAAGACGATGCGCGCGGCGATCCTGGTGCTGGGCCCGCTGCTGGCGCGCTTCGGCGAGGCGACGGTGTCGCTGCCCGGTGGCTGCGCCATCGGCTCGCGGCCGGTGGACCAGCACATCAAGGGGTTGCAGGCCATGGGCGCGGAGATCACGGTCGAGCATGGCTACATCATTGCCAAGACGCGCCGCCTGAAGGGCGCGCGGATCACGACCGACATGGTCACCGTGACGGGCACTGAAAATCTGTTGATGGCGGCCACGCTGGCCGACGGCGAGACCGTGCTGGAGAACGCGGCGCAGGAACCCGAGATCCCCGATCTGGCCGAGATGCTGATCAAGATGGGCGCCCGCATCGAGGGCCACGGCACCCGCCGCATCCGGATACAGGGCGTGCCCAGGTTGAACGGGGTGGCGCATCAAATCGTGCCGGACCGGATCGAGACCGGCACCTTCTTGTGTGCCGTCGCCGCCGCCGGCGGTGACGTGGTGCTCAAGCGGGCCAACGCGGGCCACCTCGACGCCGTGATCGACAAGCTGCGCGAGGCCGGCATCTCCATCGAGGCCGGCGCCGACTGGATTCGGGTCCGCAACCACGCCCGGCCGAACGCGGTGAGCTTTCGCACCAGCGAGTACCCCGCGTTCCCGACCGACATGCAGGCGCAGTTCATGGCGCTCAATTGCATCGCCAACGGCACGTCCCGGGTCACCGAGACCATCTTCGAGAACCGCTTCATGCACGTCAACGAACTGCTGCGGCTGGGGGCGAAGATCGAAGTCGATGGCCCCCTGGCGGTGGTGCACGGCGTGCCAAGGCTGTCGGGCGCCACGGTGATGGCGACCGACCTGCGCGCCTCGGCCAGCCTGGTGATCGCCGGCCTGGTGGCCGATGGCGACACGGTGGTCGACCGCATCTACCACCTGGACCGCGGCTACGACCAGATGGAGACCAAGCTGCGCGGCATCGGCGCCGACATCGAGAGGGTGAAATGATCACGCTGGCCTTGTCCAAGGGGCGGATCTTCGACGAGATCCTGCCGCTGCTGAAGGCCGCCGGCATCGAGGTCGGCGAAGACCCGGAGCAGAGCCGCAAGCTGATCATCGCGACCCAGCGCGCCGATGTGCGGCTGGTGCTGGTGCGCGCCAGCGACGTGCCGACCTATGTTCAATACGGCGGTGCCGACCTGGGCGTGGTGGGCAAGGACACGCTGATCGAACATGGGGGCGAAGGCCTGTACCAGCCGCTCGACCTGAACATCGCCAGGTGCCGCATGAGCGTGGCCACGCGCGCCGACTTCGACTACGCCGGCGCCGTGAAGCAGGGTTCGCGGATTCGGGTGGCCACCAAGTACACCCGGATTGCGCGCGATCATTTTGCCGACAAGGGCGTGCACGTCGACCTGATCAAGCTGTACGGCTCGATGGAGCTGGCGCCGCTGACCGGGCTGGCCGATGCGATCGTCGACCTGGTGTCGACCGGCAGCACGCTCAAGGCCAACCACCTGGTCGAGGTGGAAGAGATCATGCGGATCTCGTCGCGCCTGATCGTCAACCAGGCGGCGCTCAAGCTCAAGCGGGAGTCGATGCGCGGCATCATCGATTCGTTCGCCGCGGCCGTTGTGTAGCGCCAGGGCGGTGAAACCCATGTCCATCAAGATTCGCCAGTTGAGCACCCGCGCCGCGGGTTTCGAAGCCGATTTCCAGCGCCTGCGCCACTGGTCGGCCGAAACTGACCGCGCCATCGAACAGCGTGTCGGCGACATCCTGGACAACGTGCGGGCCCGCGGCGATGCGGCATTGCTGGACTACACACTCCGGTTCGACGGGCTGCGGGCGGCGTCGATGGCGCAGCTGGAGATCGGGCACGCCGAACTGCGTGCGGCGCTCGCGGCCATCCCGCCCGCGCAGCGCCAGGCGCTGGAGTTTGCGGCCGACCGGATTCGCAGCTACCACCAGCGCCAGCTCGAGGCCTGCGGCCGCTCGTGGCAGTACCGCGATGAAGATGGCAGCCTGCTGGGCCAGAAGGTGACTCCGCTGGACCGGGTCGGCATCTATGTGCCGGGGGGAAAAGCGGCCTACCCGTCGAGCCTGTTGATGAACGCCATTCCCGCCAAGGTGGCCGGCGTGGGCGAGATCATCATGGTGGTGCCCACGCCGGTGCAGGGCAGCCTCGCCACTGGCGGCTCAGGCGTGTCGGATGGGCCTCAAACGGCAGTGCGCAACACCTTGGTGCTGGCCGCCGCCGCGGTGGCCGGTGTCGACCGCGTGTTCACTATCGGTGGTGCGCAGGCGGTCGGCGCGCTGGCCTATGGCACCCAAAGCGTGCCAGCCGTGGACAAGATCACCGGACCGGGCAACGCCTACGTGGCCAGCGCCAAGCGGCGTGTGTTCGGAACGGTCGGCATCGACATGATCGCCGGCCCGAGCGAGATCCTGGTGCTGGCCGACGGCACGACGCCGCCGGACTGGGTGGCGATGGACTTGTTCAGCCAGGCCGAGCACGACGAGTTGGCGCAGAGCATTCTGCTGTGTCCCGACGCCGGTTACCTGGCCCAGGTCAAGGCCGCGATGGACAGGCTGCTGCCCGGGATGCCGCGGCGCGAGGTGATTCGCGCGTCGCTCGAAGGCCGCGGTGCGCTGATCCAGACGCGGAGCATGGAAGAGGCCTGCGATATCTCGAACCGGATCGCGCCCGAGCACCTGGAGATCAGCTCGCAGGATCCTCACCGCTGGGAGCCGCTGCTCAAACACGCCGGCGCGATCTTCCTGGGCGCCTTCACCAGTGAAAGCCTGGGCGACTACTGCGCCGGCCCGAACCATGTGCTGCCGACGTCGGGCACGGCGCGGTTTTCGTCGCCACTGGGGGTGTACGACTTTCAAAAGCGCAGCAGCCTGATTGAAGTGAGTGAAGCGGGCGCTGGCAAACTGGGGCCGATTGCGGCCGAGCTGGCCTATGGCGAGGGCTTGCAGGCGCATGCGCGGGCGGCCGAGATGCGCCTCACGCCTTGACGCGAAATTTTCTGGTGGCCGAAAAGATGCGACATGACGATGCTTGCGAGCGCGCGATGAACGACTGGCTTGATCGGCCGCGCAGCTGGATGTCCGACTGGGTGCGCCGTTGCGGTCGAGTGAGCGCTCAGAACGATCGGGTCATCGACAAGGTGCGCATCCTCAACCCATTTCTCGTCGGGCCCGAAATGCTCGACGCCCTGGCATGAACACACTCTCCGAACGCATGGCCATCCACATCCGCCAGGACCTGCGGTCCATGCACGGCTACGCGGTGCAGCCCAGCGCCGGGCTGATCAAGCTCGACACCATGGAAAACCCGTTCCGCCTGCCCGGACCGCTGCAGCGCGCGCTTGGCGAACGGCTCGGCGCCGTGGCGCTGAACCGCTACCCGGCCGAGCGTGGCGACGTGCTGCGCGCGGCACTGGCAGCCCATGCGCACATGCCGGCCGGCTGCGACATCATGCTGGGCAACGGCTCGGACGAGCTGATCACGCTGCTGACGCTGGCCTGCGCTGTGCCCGGCGCCAGCGTGCTGGCGCCCGTGCCCGGCTTTGTCATGTACGAGTTGTCGGCCCAGTTGCAAGGACTGAAGTTCGTCGGGGTGCCCACGACAGCCGACTTCGAACTCGACCTGCCCGCCATGCTGGCGGCCGTGCGCGCACACCAGCCCGGCCTGATCTACCTGGCCTACCCGAACAACCCGACCGCCAACCTGTGGGACGACGCCGCGATCGACGCCATCATCGACGCCGCGCCCGGCCTGGTGGTGATGGACGAGGCCTACCAGCCTTTTGCCGCACGCGATTCGATGCAGCGCCTGGAGCGCCATCCGCACGTGCTGCTGATGCGGACCATGAGCAAGTTCGGCCTGGCCGGTGTGCGCATCGGCTACCTGATGGGCCGGCGCGAGGTGATCAGCGAGGTCAACAAGCTGCGCCCGCCGTTCAACATCAGCGTGCTCAACTGCGAGGCGGCCCTGTTTGCGCTGGAGCATGCCGATGAATACGCGCGCCAGGCCGCGCTGATCCGCAGCGAACGCGACGCGCTGCGGGTGGCGCTCGAAGCCATCCAGGGCGTGGAGCCGTTTCCCAGCCAGGCCAACATGATCCTGGTGCGCGTGGCCGACGCCAAACGCACCTTCGAGGGCATGAAGGCGCTGGGCGTGCTGGTCAAGAATGTCTCGGCCATGCACCCGCTGCTCGATCAATGCCTCAGGCTGACCGTGGGCACGCCGCCGGAGAATCAACTGATGCTGCTGGCCCTGCGGAAAAGCCTGTCATGAGCACCACACCGCGCATCGCCGAGGTTCAACGCAACACGGCGGAAACCCAGATCCGCGTGCGGCTCGATCTGGACGGCACCGGGCTGGCCCGGCTGGCCACCGGCATCGGCTTCTTCGACCACATGCTCGACCAGATCGCCCGCCATGGGCTGATCGACCTGGAGATCGACGCCAAGGGCGACCTGCACATCGACGGCCACCACACCGTCGAAGACGTGGGCATCACCGTCGGCCAGGCGATGGCCCGCGCGGTCGGCGACAAACGTGGCCTGCGCCGCTACGGCCATGCCTATGTGCCGCTGGACGAAGCGCTGAGCCGCGTGGTGATCGACTTCTCGGGCCGGCCGGGGCTGCACATGCGCGTGCCGTTCAAGGCCGGCATGATCGGCGGGCTCGACACGCAGCTGGTGTACGAGTTCTTCCAGGGTTTCGTGAACCATGCCGGGGTGACGCTGCACATCGACAACCTGCACGGCGACAACGCCCATCATCAGTGCGAGACGGTGTTCAAGGCCTTCGCGCGCGCGCTGCGCATGGCGCTGGAGATCGACCCGCGGGCCGCCGATGTGATCCCGTCGACCAAGGGGTCGCTTTGACATGAGCCGGCTTGCAAGGGGAGGTGGAGCGTGACGCGAACCGTCGCCGTCGTCGACTACGGCATGGGCAATCTGCGCTCGGTGTCGCAAGCGGTGATGCACGTGGCACGCGGCTCGGGCCTCAACGTGATCGTGACCTCCAGAGCCGAGGAAGTGCTTGGCGCCGAGCGCGTCGTCTTGCCCGGCCAGGGCGCGATGCCCGACTGCATGCGCGAACTGCGCGACTCGGGCCTGCGCGATGCGGTGCTTCACGCCGCCGCCCACAAGCCGCTGATGGGCGTGTGCATCGGCATGCAGATGCTGCTGACGCGCAGCGAAGAGGGGCCGGACGCCACCGGCACGCCCGGGCTGGGCTTGATGGGGGGGGAAGTCGTCCGCTTTCGGCTCGACGGCCTGCTGCAGCCCGACGGCAGCCGCTACAAGGTGCCGCAGATGGGTTGGAACCAGGTGCACCAGGTGCGATCGCACCCGCTGTGGGAGGGCGTTCCGGACGCTGCGTACTTCTACTTTGTGCACAGCTTCTATGCGCGGCCGTCGGAGGCGCACCACAGTGTGGGGGAAACCGACTACGGCAGCCGCTTTACCTGCGCGCTGGCACGCGATAACATTTTCGCTACTCAGTTCCACCCCGAGAAAAGCGCCGACCACGGCCTGGCCCTGTACCGCAACTTCCTCCACTGGAATCCCTAGTACTGCGGCCCAGAGATTGTGAAACATGAAAGCGCGTCTTCAACCCGATGGCTGCGTTGCAAATCCTCGCAATACCTTCGGGTATTGCTGTGGTTTGCGCCTTGCCCTCGGGCCGAATCCATCGCTTTCATCATGTTTCCAAACCTCTGCGCCGCAGTACGAGGCGCGAACACGGTCCGCTTCCGCGGGTGACTCCCCTTCCCCACCACCAGCCCTCCGGCCATGCTGCTGATCCCTGCGATCGACCTGAAAGACGGTCACTGCGTCCGCCTGCAACAAGGCGACATGAAGAATTCCACCACCTTCAGCGAAGATCCGGCGGCGATGGCGCGGCGCTGGGTGAACGCCGGCGCCAGGCGCCTTCACCTGGTGGATTTGAACGGCGCGTTTGCCGGCAAGCCGAGGAACGAAGCGGCGATCAAGGCCATCCTGGCCGAAGTGGGCGATGAAGTTCCGGTGCAGCTGGGCGGCGGGATTCGTGACCTCGACACCATCGAACGCTACCTCGACGACGGCCTGAGCTTCATCATCATCGGCACCGCGGCGGTCAAGAGCCCGGGCTTTTTGCGCGATGCCTGCAGCGCCTTCGGCGGCCACATCATCGTCGGCCTGGATGCCAAGGACGGCAAGGTCGCCACCGACGGCTGGAGCAAGCTCACCGGCCACGAGGTGGTGGACCTGGCCAGGAAGTTCGAAGACTACGGCGTCGAAGGCGTGATCTACACCGACATCGGCCGCGACGGCATGCTCAGCGGCATCAACATCGACGCCACCGTGAAGCTGGCACAGGCGCTCAGCATCCCGGTGATCGCCTCCGGCGGCTTGAGCAACATGGCCGACATCGAACGGCTTTGCGCCGTTCAAGACCAGGGTATCGAAGGCGTGATCTGCGGCCGCGCGATCTACAGCGGCGATCTCGACTTCGCCGCCGCGCAGGCGCGCGCAGATGCCCTGGACAGCGCGGCTTCCGCCTAGCCCCCGCCTTCTACCGCCGTTTTCCAATTCTTCAGGACTGCGCGCACGCATGCTCGCCAAACGAATCATCCCCTGCCTCGACGTCACCGGTGGACGGGTGGTCAAGGGCGTCAATTTCGTCGAGTTGCGCGACGCGGGGGATCCGGTGGAGATCGCCGCGCGCTACAACGAGCAGGGCGCCGACGAACTGACCTTCCTCGACATCACCGCCACGAGCGACGGCCGCGACCTGATCCTGCACATCATCGAAGCGGTGGCCTCGCAGGTCTTCATCCCGCTCACGGTGGGCGGCGGGGTGCGAACGGTGCAAGACGTGCGCCGGCTGCTCAATGCCGGGGCCGACAAGGTCAGCTTCAATTCGGCCGCGGTCGCCAACCCGCAGGTGATCCACGATGCGTCGCAGAAGTACGGTGCGCAGTGCATCGTCGTGGCCATCGACGCCAAGCGGCGAACCGGCGAGGGCCGCGCCGCCCGGGGCGAGGGCTGGGACGTCTACACGCATGGCGGGCGCAACAACACCGGCCTGGATGCGGTGGCGTGGGCGAAACACATCAGCGACCTCGGGGCCGGCGAGATCCTGCTGACCAGCATGGACCGCGACGGCACCAAGATCGGCTTCGACCTGGCGTTGACCCGCGCGGTCAGCGATGCCGTCAGCGTGCCGGTGATTGCCTCCGGCGGTGTGGGCGCACTCGAACATTTGTCCGAGGGCATTCGTGTCGGCGGCGCCGACGCGGTGCTGGCGGCCAGC
This sequence comes from Methylibium sp., assembly GCA_031415135.1. GTDB lineage: Bacteria > Pseudomonadota > Gammaproteobacteria > Burkholderiales > Burkholderiaceae_C > LGRD01. The sequence continues at coordinate 17,537 of JANORB010000026.1, read as the reverse complement.
ATTTTTCACTACGGCGAATTCACCGTGGGCCAGGCCAAGGCGCTGATGGCGCGCGACGGCATCCCGGTGCGGCTTTGATGCCGCCACAGAGGGCGCCGCAGAGGGCGCCGGCCCACGAAGTGCGCATCATCGGCGGCCAGTGGAAGCGCAGCAAGCTGCCGGTCGCCGACATTGCCGGCCTGCGGCCCACGCCTGATCGTGTGCGTGAAACGCTGTTCAACTGGCTGGGCCAGGACCTGACCGGTTGGCGCTGCCTGGATGCGTTTGCCGGCTCGGGTGCACTGGGCTTCGAGGCCGCCTCGCGCGGCGCCGCGCAGGTGCTGCTGCTCGAGCGCGAACGCAAGCTCGTGGCGAGCCTGGACGAGACCCGGCAGCGGATCAAGGCCCAGTCGCTGCGCATCGAGCATGCCGAGGCGCTGGCCTGGATGGCGCGTTGCGGGGCTGAGAGTTTCGAGCTCGTCTTCGTCGACCCACCGTTCGACTCGAACCTGCTCGAGCCGGCCGTCAAGGCGGCGGCGCGCCTGGTGGTGAGCGATGGATTTGTCTACATCGAAGCCGCCGGCGCGATGGCGGCGGACGTGTTGTCGGCGTGCGAATTGACGCTTCATCGCCAGGGAAGGGCCGGCGCGGTTCATTTCCAGCTGGCGCAGAAGCGGGCTGGCGCGGGTTGATGGCGCGGCGGCTACACTGCATCCGCAATCAAACAGCGTGGAGCGAGCATTGACTTCCGTGACACGACTCACCGCCGTTTATCCCGGCACCTTTGATCCCATGACCTTGGGCCACGAGGATTTGATGCGCCGGGCGAGCCGCTTGTTCGAGCGCCTCATCGTCGCCGTGGCGGCAGGGCACCACAAGCGAACCATGTTTGCGGTCGACGAGCGCCTGGAGATCGCCACCGAGCTGGCGGCCCAGTATCCGAATGTCGAAGTGATCGCGTTTCGCGGCTTGCTGCGGGACTTTGTGGTCGGCCACGGTGCCAAGGTGGTGGTGCGCGGCTTGCGCGCCGTCAGCGATTTCGAGTATGAATTCCAGATGGCCGGGATGAACCGGCAGTTGATGCCCGAGGTCGAAACCGTGTTCCTGACACCCGGCGACAAGCACCAGTTCATTTCGGGCACCTTCGTGCGCGAGATCGCCAACCTGGGCGGTGATGTCTCGAAGTTTGTGTCACCGTCGGTGCTGGCGCGCCTGAAGCAACGCGTCAAGTCGCCGGAAGTCTGAAACCGCCATGGCACTGCTGATCACTGACACGCATGACGGGAGTCCGCAAGGCCTGCCTTGCGCCGGCATGCGCGGTGCCCGCTTGCAAGCGGGTGCCGTATTCGTCGGCGGGACGGGGGGCGCATGGCACTGCTGATCACCGACGAATGCATCAACTGCGATGTGTGCGAGCCCGAATGCCCCAATGAGGCGATTCGAATGGGCCAGGAGATCTACGAGATCGACCCGACCAAGTGCACCGAGTGTGTCGGCCACTTCAACGAACCGCAGTGCGTGCAGGTGTGCCCGGTGAGTTGCATTCCGATCAACCCGGCATTTGTGGAGTCGAACGAATCGCTGTGGGCGAAGTACCGCCGACTGCAATGCGCGGCCGGGGTCGAGCAACCGGCGCACGGCTGAACGCCGCGCTGGACTAATTGCGAGCGCGCTTCTTCTTGGCGCCGCCGGGTTCCACTGCCACGAAATCGGTTTCTCTGCCAGGTTTGACTTTCGAGTTGCCCTTGCGGTAGCGGCCGCGCTCAGTGGCCGATGCCGCAGCCTCCGGCGGCGCGGGCCTGCCATTGAAACCCGCAGCCCGCGCCGGCGCCGTGGCCGCCTGCTGAGCGCGGCGTTCACGCTCTTGCTCCGCAGCGCGTTTGCGCTCTTGAGCGGCCACCCGAACGGCTTCTTCGCGCTGCGCCGCGGAGCGTGGATCCGACGACTCGACGATCTTGCCGCCGGGGCAGGGCGTTTGCGAGTATTCAGTCCCGTTCGAGCCGCACCGGTAGATCGCCTGCGCCAGTGCGCCGCTGCTCGCCCACACCAAACAAAGCGCCACGGCAATCTGCTTCATTTCAGGGGCTCCTCAACTGCTGCCGCGACCTTCCCGTCCGGCCTGGGCGGTTTCGGGCGCGGCGGCTTGGCGTGGATCTTCATCAGGGCGCGCTCCATGTCGCCGGCCAACATCAAGTCGAGCGCCGGCAAGCTCAGGTCGATGGCGGTGAGGATGGCATCGCGCTGATCCGGGGCGGGCTTGCGCAAGACGTAGTCGACCACCTCGGATTTCACGCCCGGGTGGCCGATGCCCAAGCGCAAGCGCCAGTAGTCCGCCGTTCCAAGTTGCGCGTGGATGTCCTTCAGGCCGTTGTGGCCGGCGTGCCCGCCCCCGAACTTCAGTTTCACCTGCCCCGGCATCAGATCGAGCTCGTCGTGGGCGACCAGAATCTCATCGGCCGCGATCTTGAAAAATCGCGCCAAGGCGGCCACCGACTTGCCCGACAGGTTCATGAAGGTCATGGGCTGCAGCAGGAACAGCGATCCGCCGGGTGCGCCGACCCGCCCGACGAGGCCGAAATAGCTGCGCTCGGGCGCGAGGCGGGCGCCGAGCTTGTGCGCGACCGCGTCGAGCCACCAGAAGCCGGCGTTGTGCCTCGTGGCCTCGTATTCCAGCCCGGGGTTGCCCAGGCCCACCAGCAATCGAATCATGGGCCGGATTATCAGGGTCTCGCAGCGGGCGGGTAGTCGGAGCCGACCAAGGAAAAGCCCCGCCGGGGCGGGGCCGCACAAGGAAGAGCCCCGCCGGGGCGGGGCTTCAAGGCGACGAATCGCCGGATTACTTCTTGTTCTGCTTTTCGGTCTTCTTGGCCTTGGTCGGCGCCGCCGCTGCGGCCGCGACCACGGGTGCGGCAACCACTTCTTCTTCAGCGGCCTTGACCGACACCGAGACGATGACCGGGTTCACCTTGCCCTGGGTCATCACCTTGATGCCGTCAGCCAGTTGGATGTCGTTGACGTGAAGCGACTGGCCCTTGGCCAGCGAACCCAGGTCGACGGTCAGGAACTCGGGCAGCTGCGAGGCCAGGCACTGGATCAGCAACTCGGTCATCACGTGATTCACCACGCAACCGTCGGTCTTGACGGCCGGCGAATTCTCTTCGTTGATGAAGTGCAACGGCACTTTCTTGGTGATCTTGGTGGTGGCATCGACGCGCTGGAAGTCGATGTGCAGCACGATCGGCCGGAACGGGTGCATCTGGTAGTCGCGCAGCAACACGTTCTCGGACTTGCCCGCGAGTTCCATCTCCAGAATCGAGGAGTGGAACGCTTCCTTCTTCAGCGCGAAGAAGAGGGCGTTGTGGTCCAGCTCGATCATGGCGGGCGTTCCAGCCCCATAGACGATGCCAGGCACCTTGGCGGCGTTGCGCAGGCGGCGGCTCGCTCCGGTCCCCTGCAGCGTACGCTCAAAAGCGACGAATTTCATGTTGACTCCAGCAATGGGCAATCACCCGCGACCAGGTTGATTGCATGGATGGGTCTTTCGACCCGGCTTGCAGCGGCCGCAAGGCCGCTGCCTCGTTTGTGAATCAGAAGTTGGCGTTCTGCTCCGCAAACAAAGACGTGACCGACTCGCCATCGGAAATGCGGCGAATCGTTTCGGCAAACAGGAACGCCACCGACAGTTGGCGAACCTTCTTGCATTTCTTGCCATCCTCGCTCAGCGGGATGGTGTTGGTGATGACCACTTCGTCGAGCGCCGAAGCCTTGATGCGCTCGATCGCCGGGCCGGAAAACACCGCGTGGGTGCAATAGGCGTAGACGTTCTTGGCGCCGCGCTCCTTCAGCACCTCGGCCGCTTTCACGAGCGTGCCGGCGGTGTCGATCATGTCGTCCATGATCACGCAATTGCGGCCCTCGATGTCGCCGATCACGTGCATCACTTCCGACACATTCGCCTTGGGTCGGCGCTTGTCGATGATCGCCAGGTCGCAATTGAGTTGTTTGGCCAGCGCCCGTGCGCGCACCACACCGCCGACGTCGGGTGAGACGACCACCAGATCGCTGTAGCGCTTGGATTGCAGGTCGGACAGCAGCACCGGCGAGGCGTAGATGTTGTCGACCGGAATGTTGAAGAAGCCCTGGATCTGGTCGGCGTGCAAGTCCATCGTCAGCAGCCGCTCCACGCCGACCGCCTCGAGCATGTTGGCGACCACCTTGGCGCTGATCGGCACGCGGGTCGAGCGCGGCCGGCGGTCTTGCCGCGCGTAGCCGAAGTAGGGAATGACCGCGGTGACGCGCCGCGCCGACGCCCGCTTGAGCGCGTCGACCATGATGCACAACTCCATCAGGTTTTCGTTCGTCGGCGCGCAGGTGGGCTGCACCACGAAGATGTCGCGGGCGCGCACGTTCTGGTGGATCTCGACGTCGACCTCGCCGTCGGAAAAGCGGCCCACCTTGGCCTTGCCGAGTTCGACACCCAATTGGCTGACGATCTCCTGCGACAGCAGAGGGTTCGCATTGCCGGTGAACAGCAGGGTGTTGAAAAGCACGTTCGCTCCGTCGCGGCTCATTCGCTCAGTCGACCTGTGACCCGGGTACAAAAAATCTGGCAGGGGAGGAAGGACTCGAACCCTCGCATGTCGGAATCAAAATCCGATGCCTTGACCAACTTGGCGACTCCCCTACACGGGTTTGCAGCAACTCCGCTGCAAACCGGAACACTGTCAATCCGGCGCCCACCCCGCCAATGGGTGAAGCGCCAGGCTGCGGCACATCCGACCCACCCAACCGGCTTCAAGCTGGGCCGGAAATGGCGCCACGGGCTGGTCGTCGGCCCCCGCCCTGGCAAACACGGCGCTGCCCGATCCCGTCATGCGGCTGTTGCCGTAGGTCGCATCGAGCAGCTTGGCGGCCCTCGCGATCTCCGGGCAAATCTGCTGAGCCGGGGGCTGCAAATCGTTGCGCCCGTGCCCATTCATGATCCGCTGGAAATTGCGCTCTTGTGACCCGCACGCGTCCTCAATCAAGCCCTCAAGTATAACCGGTTCGGTGTTTCGAACCAGCAACGGACTCTCGAAAATGCCCTGGGTCTGAACGTTTTCCGCCGGCTTGAGCACCGCCAGCCACTGCCGCGGCAGCGCCAGCGGCGTGAGCCGCTCCCCGATGCCCTCGACAAACGCGTTGTGCCCGCCCAGGAAGAACGGGATGTCGGCCCCGAGCCCCAGCCCCAGGCGCATCAGGGCCGGAAGCGGCAAATCCAGCCCCCAAAGCCGGTTCAGCGCCAGCAGCGTGGAGGCGGCGTCCGAACTCCCGCCGCCCATGCCCGCACCCCATGGCAACTGCTTGTCGATCGAGATGTCAGCGCCCTGCGTGGTCCCGCTCAGGTCGCGCAGCGCGTGCGCCGCGCGCAGGCACAGGTCGTCGGCCGGAAGCGCCGCGCTCAGGTCGTGCCGGGCCAGGTGGCCATCGGAGCGGCGCTCGAAATGCAAGGTGTCGCACCAATCGATCAGCAAAAAGACCGACTGCAGCAAGTGGAAGCCGTCTGCCCGACGCCCGACGACGTGCAGGAACAGATTCAGTTTGGCCGGCGCGGCCACATCGAAGAGGGCACGAATGGCCATGGCGTGAACCGGCGTCAGGGACGATCCAGCCTGGCACGCACCGTCACCGCGGGCACCTGCTCGCGCTTGGCATCGACCCAGGCCTCTTCGAAGCGCGCCAGGCTGATGGCCCAGCCGAGCTGCTGGAAACCGGGTTCGGTGGCAGGCACCAGTGCCTTGCTGGAGGCGCCGGGCCACGGCCTGCCCCGCAGCCAGTCGAACAATGCGGCCACGGGCACGCTCTCACCGAGCACCTCGCGCGTCAGCGCATCCAGGTCAGTGAACCGGCTCTCGCCCTGCGGTGTTGTCAGCACCACCTGACCAGGTGCCCAGCGTGCCTGAGCCAGCACCGTCCCCAACGGGGTGGCCAGGTCGAGACGGCCGTTCTCGGCACTGCCCTGGAGTTCGAACGCGGCGCTCATCGACCGGGCGGCCGCGCCGTCGATGCTGTCCACCCGGACTGAAAGGCGGCCCGACAGCGAATCGCCATTCGCCGCCGCGTTCCATTTCGGGGTGGCCGCACATCCGCTCAGCAAAGCGGCCAGCAGCGGCCACGCGACCAGTCGCAGCAGGGTCACAGATCGACGCGCAGCCGCGCCAGGGTTTCACGCAACACGTCATTGGCGGAATCGCGCTTGCGAGCCTCGCCCCAGACCCGCCGCGCTTCGTCGCGCTGGTCGCTGACCCAAAGCACTTCGCCCAGATGGGCCGCAATTTCGGGGTCCGGGCGCGACTTGTATGCACTGCGCAGCAAGCGCAACGCTTCTTCGCGATTGCCCATCCGGTACTCGACCCATCCCAGGCTGTCGGTGATGAACGGCTCTCCCGGGCTCAGCTCCAACGCTTTCTGGATCAGCTTCTTCGCTTCGGGCAGGCGCTGGTTGCGCTCGGCGAGGGAATAGCCCAGCGCGTTGTATGCGTGGTGGTGGTCCGGCTTGATCTCGATGACGCGGCGCAACAGCCGTTCCATGTCGTCCATGCGATCGAGTTTTTCGGCCGTCATCGACTGCTCGTACAGCAGGTCGGCATCGTTTTGGAACTTCTGGTTGGCCTGGGTCAGCACGGCGTTGGCTTCGCTCCACTGCTTGACCTCGCGCAACACCTGCGCCTCGGCAAGCAACTTGGCACGCAGGTCTTCGGGCCCTTTTTCGGGGACGCGGCGGATCAGTTCGCGCGCCTCGCCCAAGCGGCCCTGGCGCGCCAGCAGCGTGGCACGGCGCGACTGCACCTCCAGCGCGCGCTGCGGGTTGTCGACCTTGGCGAGCCAGGATTCCGCAGCGCCAAAGTTGCCTTGTTGTTCAGCGGCCTGGGCCAGCAGCAGCCAGGCTTGCGTGAGGCCCTCGGTGCGCGCGTTGGGGGCTTCGTCATCGTCGTCCGCCGAGGTGTCGGGGGCATCGGGCTTCGCTGCGGTGTCGGATTCAATCAAACGCACATAGGTGTTCAACGCGGCGTTGGCTTCCACCGGATGCCGCAACTCCAGATGCAAGGCGCCCAGGGTCAGCCAGGGCGGTGCCAGCCTGGGCTCGGTGCGCGTGGCGATCTCGAGTTGGGCGGTTGCGTCCGCATAGCGCTGAGATGTCGTGAGTGCGCGCACATAGACCAGGCGCACGCCGTTGCTGGCGGGCTTGGCCCTGAGGTGGCCGGCGACGATTTCTTCTGCAGCGGCTGAACCCGGGAGCATTTCGATGGCCAGCATGGCGGGGCCTTCGGCCAGCGGATCCAGCGCGTGGGCACGCCGCGCCAGTTCAATCGCCTTGGCCGGGTCGGCGGCGGCCAGCCAGGCGCGGCCCATCGCCACGCGCGCCGCGACGCGCGTCTCGGGCGCGTCGGCATGAGCTTGCACGGCTTGCTCAATCAGGCCCGCGGCCTGGCTGCGGTCGGCAGCACGGCTGAAGAATGGCGGCAACGAATTGATCGCCGCCGATCGCTGCGCCAACGGCGTGGCCTTGAGCAATGCGCGCATCGGTTCGAGCGCCTCGGGAGCCCGGTTCAGCGTCACCAGCAACTGCACGATGTAGCGCAACGCCTCCTGCGACTCGGGAATGCTCGTTCGCCACGCCTTGGCGGCGTTCAGTGCCTGATCGCCGGCCCGGGCCTGCAGCGCAACGTCGGTGGCGCGGCGGAACAATTGTTCATCCTTGGCGCGCCGCGCCGCGTCGAGCAAGACCTCGAAGGCGTTGCTCGCCTCGCCGCTGCGCAACTCGATTTCACCGATGAGCAACTGATAGAACAACTGGGCATCGAGGTTCGAGTTGTCCACTTTGCCGGGCAGCACCGCAGCGCCCGACGCCGCTTGTGCGATGGTCATTGCCGACAACAAGGAAACCAGCGCGCGCGGGGCGAAACATCGCTGACAAAGGGCGGGCATCGATGGCTCCTGAAACTGGCATTCATTCTAGTGCGGGGGTCTGATCCGGATGCGTCGCCATAATTCCGTCCATGCCTGAACTTCCAGAAGTCGAAGTCACTCGCTTGAGCTTCGCGCAGCGCATCGACGGCGCGCAGGTTGTCGCCGCCAGGATCGGCAAGCCCTTGCGGTGGCCACTGGGCTGCGAGCCGCAATCGCTCGTCGGCCAGACCATCGGTGAAGTGTCCCGGCGTGGCAAATACCTGTGGCTTGCGCTGCGGCAAGGCGGGCTGCTGATGCACCTGGGCATGTCGGGCTCACTCGCATTTTGCGAGACACCCGGCCCGCCCGGCCCGCACGACCACTTCGATCTGGTCACCACGCGCGGGACCCTCAGGCTCACCGATCCGCGTCGATTTGGCGCCGTGCTGTGGTCCGCAGCGGTGGATCAGGGCCCGGCTGCAAAACTGTTGGCGGGCTTGGGGCTGGAGCCGTTCGATCCCGCGTTCACCGGCGCCCACCTGCATGCTGCGACGCGGGGCCGCCGCGCATCCATCAAGCAGGTGTTGCTGGCCGGTGACGTGGTTGTTGGCGCGGGCAACATCTACGCCTGCGAGGCCTTGTTCGCGGCGGCCATCGACCCGCGCACCCGCAGCGGCCGGCTCGGCAAGGCGCGTTGCGAGCGGCTCGCGCTGGCACTGCGCCAGACCTTGTCGCGGGCGCTCGAAATGGGAGGCTCGACGCTGCGTGATTTTCGCGACGCTCATGGCATGGCCGGCGCGTTCCAGCTTGAGGCCAGCGTCTACGGGCGCGCCGGCCAGGCCTGCCCGCGTTGCGCGGCCACCGTTCGGCGCGTCGTGCAAGGCCAGCGCGCCACGTTTTTTTGCCCGGGATGCCAACCGCGGTGAACGCGGGCCGGCGTCCCGATCAACGCGGTGACGGCCCGATGCCGCAATGCTGAGCAATGCTTAACGAGTCACGGCGCGCCCGCACTCGCTTTTGGTGAGCGAATGTTTCATCTCGGCGGCGCGGCGTGCCTTGAGCTACCATGACTCTCCGGGCTTCCTCCGCCGTGTTGCGCTCCATTTCAATGACCTCTTCCTTCGCCGGCAGTCTCGATGCCCTGAGTGGTTGGCGCAATGCGCTGGTCGATCGACTGGATGGGCTGTGCCAGTTTTTGCAGGCCCATGAGCTGATCGACCCGCCGATGGCATCGCAGCTCGACACCTTGCGTGATCGGCTGGGCAGCGACAAACTCATCGTCGCCTTCGTGGCCGAGTTCTCGCGCGGCAAGTCCGAACTGATCAACGCCATCTTTTTCTCCGATGCGGGCCGGCGCGTGCTACCGGCGTCGCCCGGGCGCACCACCATGTGTCCGGTGGAGATGGCGTGGGATGCCTCGCAGAGCCCGATGCTGTCGTTGCTGCCGATCGAGTCGCGCCTGGAGGGGCTGGCGCTGAGCGAGTTGCGCGCGCAGCCGCGAGCCTGGCGGCACATGCCGCTGGAGATCGGCGACCCCGAACAATTGGCTCAGGCGCTGCTGGAAGTGACGCACACCGAGTGGCTGCCCAAGGACAGCGCCCGCGAGCTTGGTTTCTGGCACGACCAGCAGCTCGAAGACAACCCGCCGGTGGACGATTTCGGCCGCGTCCAGGTGCCGGCCTGGCGCCACGCGCTGATCAACTACCCGCACCCCTTGCTCAAGCAGGGCCTGGTGGTGCTGGACACGCCTGGGTTGAACGCCATCGGCGCCGAACCCGAGTTGACGTTGAGCCTGCTGCCCAGTGCCCATGCCACGGTGTTCGTGCTCGGTGCGGACACCGGTGTCACCAAGTCCGACATGGCCATCTGGCGTGACCACCTCAACACGCGGGCGATGTCTCGTTTTGTCGTGCTGAACAAGATCGACACGCTGCGCGACAGCCTGCTCAGCCCTGGCCAGGTGGAAGCCCAGATCGCGAGCCAGCGGCGCGACACCGCGCGCACGCTCGATGTGTCCGCCGACCGCGTTTTCCCGCTGTCGGCGCGGCAGGCACTTGCCGCGCGTGTGGAGGGAGACGACGACGCCTTGCAAAGCAGTCGACTGCCCGAGCTGGAAGCCGCACTGGGCGCGCAGCTGCTGCCCCAGCGCCGCGAGGTGCTGGAGCAGATGGTGCTGAGCGCATCGCAGCAGGTCGAGACCCACATGGCGCGCCGCCTGGGTGACGGGCGGCGCCAGCTTGCCGAACAGCTGCTCGAGTTGCGCGGCCTGCGTGGCAAGAGCGGCGCCAAGCTCGGACTGATGCTGCAGCGCATCGACGCCGAGACCGAGGAGTTCGAGCAGTGCACGTCGCGCCTGCAGGCCATGCGCTCGGTGCACAGCCGCATCCTCAAGGAGCAATTGGTTGGCTTGTCGACCGATCGCCTGCATGAAGAAGTGGCCCTGATGCAGGCGGGCATGAATGCCTCGTTCCTGAACCTGGGCGCCAGGAAGGCGTTCACCGCCTTGTGCCAGCGGCTCCAAGGGCTGCTGAGCGTGGCGCAGCAACGCAGTGTCGAGACGCGCGAAATGCTGGGCGTGTCGTTCGGCCGGATGAACGCGGAGTTCGGTTTCAGCCTGGCGCTCACCAAGGGCCCCGAGCTGGAACGCTTCGAGCGCGAACTCGCGCTGATCGAGCGCAACTACGTTCAGTACCTCGGGCCCACCCAGGCCCTGCGCCTGGCGAGCCCCAAGTTCATGGAGCAGTTCCGGCGCATGCTCTTGTCGCGCCTGCGGGTGGTGTTCGAAAACGCCAGCGGCGAGGTGGAGCTTTGGAACAAGACCGCGTCGGCCCAGGTCGATTCGCAGTTGCGCGACCGGCGGCGCAGCTTCAGGCACCGGCGCGAAGCGCTCGAGCGCGTTCAGGCGGCGGCGGGAGACCTGGAGCAGCGCATCGGCGAGATCGAGGGCCAGGACCATCGCTCGCAGGTGATGCTGACGCGGGCCACCGAGTTGATCGAATCGCTGCGCGAGCAGGCCTGCGCGGCGCCGATGGAAGCCATCGACACCCTGATTTCACTCGACCTCGAACTTGACTTCGAGGAAGCCGAAGAGCCGCCGCAGCTTCGGTTTGCGCAAGCCTGAGCTGATCGCGGCTTGAAACCCTCCGCCTCGTTCGCGGCCCAGGTCGTGGCGTGGCAGCGGCGGCACGGCCGCCACACCCTGCCGTGGCAGAACACCCGCGATCCGTACCGCGTCTGGCTCTCCGAGGTCATGTTGCAGCAGACCCAGGTGAGCACGGTGCTGGCCTACTACGAGCGCTTCCTGCGGGCATTTCCCGATGTGGCCACGCTCGCCGCCGCGCCGCTCGACGATGTGTTCGCGTTATGGAGCGGCCTGGGTTACTACAGCCGGGCGCGCAACCTGCATCGGTGCGCGCAGGCGGTGGTCAGTGAGCATGGCGGCAGCTTCCCGTCGAACAGCGCGGTGTTGGCCACCCTGCCGGGCATCGGCCGCTCCACCGCCGCGGCGATCGCCGTGTTTTGTTTTGGCGAGCGGGTCGCCATCCTCGATGGCAACGTCAAGCGGGTGCTGACGCGTGTGCTCGGTTTTGGCGGCGATCTGGCCGAGGCGGCGCGCGAGCGCGAACTCTGGGCGCTGGCCACCGCGCTGTTGCCCGCCCAGGGCATCGAGCCCTACACGCAGGGGCTGATGGACCTGGGCGCCACGCTGTGCCTGGCGCGTGCGCCGCAGTGTGCGGCGTGCCCGCTGCGCGAAAGCTGCGTGGCCGCGCGAGAATCGCAGCAGCAGCGCTACCCGGTCAAGACCCGCAAGCTCAAGCGGAGCCGGCGCGAACATGTCTGGCTGTGGCTGCAATGGAAAGACCGGGTGTGGCTGCAGCAGCGCCCCGCCACCGGCGTGTGGGCGGGCTTGTGGAGCCTGCCGGAATTCGGCTCGGCCGCCGAGTTCGAGCGGGCCAGCGCCGCCTGGCCCGGCACGCCGGAGCCGCTGCCCAGCTTCACGCACACATTGACCCACCTGGACTGGACCCTGCACCCGGTGCGCTGGACGCTGCCGGCCCGCACCCCTGCGGCGCGCCGGGCCGAGCTGGTGAGGCCGTGGCCGACCGGCCGCTGGTTCAGCCTCGACGACGCGCTGGCCTGCGGGCTGCCGGCGCCGCTGCGCAAGTTGCTCTCGAGCTGAACCGCCGCGGGCCGGCGCTACACCACGCCCTTGCTGCGCAGGTACTCATCGACCAGTTGCAGCCGCACGGCAGGGTCGACCAGCTCCATCAGCCTTTGTTTGGCGGTCAGCGGGATCGGCAGGATTTCGCACCAGCGGTTGGCCACCCAGCCGGCCTGGTCGAACCGATAAGGTTGCAAGAACGGTTGGGTGCCCTGGCGCTTGAGCGCCGCAATGGCGTTGGCCAGCCCTTTGACGGCGCCCAGCATCCCGGCCGCGGGTGGCACGGCCGCATCGTCGGGCAGCGGCGTGCCGCGGGTCAGCCACAGGCCATCGGGCTGCTGCCACGCAGTGCCGAGCGCAAACCGCCGCATGCCGCGGCAGCGCACCTGCAGGATGCCGGCGCACGTGCTGTCCACATCGATCAATTCGGCGACGACGCCGGTGACCTCGAGGTCGTCCGGCAGGTCGCGCGCCTGGGATGGAGAGGCACTGCGCAAGGCGACCACGCCAAAGGGCCGCTGCTCGCGCAGGCACGTGACCATCAGGTCGAGGTAATGCGCCTCGAAGACTTTGAGGTTCAGCAGCCCGCCAGGGAACAGCACCGTCTGCAACGGGAACAGCGGCAGTTCGGAGGCGGCCAAGCTGCGTGCCATTCAGTGCGGCGCCGGCCGGTCGCGTTGGCAGGCCATAGTTTTCCGGCGCTCTGGGTCGGAGTACTAGTCCCGGGCGTCCAGTTCCCGGTGCCGGATCAGCGTGGCCACCCGGCCCCCAAAACGGTAGGCCAGGGTCTCGACGAAATACACCGAGCGGTGCTGCCCGCCGGTGCAGCCGATGGCCACGGTGAGGTAGCTGCGCTGGTCGTCCTCGAAGGCCGGCAACCAGCGCGACAGGAACGCGTCGATCATCGCCATCATCTCGCCCACATCGGGTTGCGACTGAAGATACTGCGCAACGCCTTCGTCGCGCCCGGTGAGCGGACGCAGTTCTCGAATGTAGTAAGGATTGGGCAGCACCCGCACGTCGAAAACGTAGTCGGCATCCAGCGGCACACCGTGCTTGAAGGCAAAGCTTTCGAACACCAGGGTCAGGTGGTTGTAGTCGGCCCGCACGAGGTCGCGCATCCACACCCGCAGCTGGGCCGGGCGCAGCTGGCTGGTGTCGATGACGGTGGAGATCTCGCGCAACTCGGCCAGCAACTCGCGTTCGAGCTCGATGGCATCGATCAGCCCGCGCCGGTTGTCGCTGGCGCGGTCTTCCAGGCGGCGCATCGGCTGGGCGTCGGCACTTGCATCGGACAACGGATGCGGCCGGCGGGTTTCCGAGAACCGGCGCACCAGCGCGTCGGTGTTGGCGTCCAGGAACAGCGCCCGCACGGTCATGCCCTCACCGCGCAATTGTTTGATCAGCGGCAGCAGGTACGGCAGCGAGCCCGCGCTGCGCACGTCCACCGCAATGGCCACGCGGCGGTGCGAGCGCTGGTGTTCCAGGCGCAAGAAGTCGCGCAGCAATTCGGGCGGCAGGTTGTCGACGCAAAAGAAGCCGGCGTCTTCGAGCGCATGCAGCGCCACCGATTTGCCGGAGCCCGAGATGCCGGTGACCAGCACGACCTCACGCATCTCGGTGGCGTCGGTTCCGGTGTCGACGAAGGCGCCAGCGACGCTGTCGGGTTCGTCGCCCGAATCGCCCGGCAGCCCGGTTGCGTCGTCTGCCGGTGCACTCATGGGCGCTTCTTTCCCCGGGTTGTTGGCGTCGTTGTTTCGGCGCCGACCGACAGCATTTCCTGCGCGTGCGCCAGCGTCGTGCCGGACAGCCGCTCGCCGCCCAACATGCGCGCCACTTCGGCCACCCGGGCCTCGCCGCTGACGCCGGCCACGGCGCTGCGCGTGGCGCCGTCGCGCGACAGTTTGGCCACCACGAAATGGTGATCGGCGCAGGCCGCCACCTGCGGCAGGTGCGTCACCGCCAGCACCTGGCGGTCGCGGCCCAGCTGCTTCATCAGGCGGCCCACGGTCTCGGCCACCGCGCCACCCACGCCGGCGTCGATTTCGTCGAAGATCAAGGTGGCCGCCTCGCCCAGCTGGCTGGTCGTCACCGCAATGGCCAGCGCGATGCGCGACAGCTCGCCACCCGAGGCCACCTTGGCCAGTGGCCGCGGTGTGCTGCCTTCGTGGCCCGCCACCAGGAATTCGGCCGATTCCAGCCCGAACGATTGGGGTGACTCCTGCGCCGTCAGCGCGACGTCGAAGCGCCCACCGCCCATGCCCAGCTGCTGCATCGCCGGCGTCACGACCGCGGCGAGCCTGGGTGCGGCCACACGGCGCAGGCCGGCAATTCGTTGGGCCTCGGCATCGAACCCGGTTTTGGCCTGTGCAAGTTCGCGCTGCAGCAGGTCGAGGTCGGCGGCGGCATCGAGCGCGCGCAACTCGTTCTTCCAGTCGGCCAGCAGCGCCGGCAGTTCGGCCGGGGGGCGGCGGTAGCGGCGCGCCAGCGTCAGCCACGCCGACAGGCGCTCGTCCAGCATCTGCAAGCGCTCGGGCTCCAGCTCGGTGCGGTGCAAATAACCACTGAGGGTATGCGACGCATCTTGCAACTGCGCTTGCGCGCCTTGCAGCACGTCGATCACCGCCGCCAGGTGCGGGTCGAATGCGGCCACGGCGTCCAGCGCATCGAGCGCGCGACCGGTCATGCCGGCGGCATTGGCGTCGGCTTCGGAGACTGCCTCCAGCGCAGCGCGCGCCGCGCCGATCAGCGACTGCGCGTTGGCCAGCCTGGTGTGCTCGGCCTCCAGTTCTTCCCATTCGTCGGCGCCGGGTGCGAGCTTGTCCACTTCGTTGATTTGCCAGGCCAGCCGCTCGCGTTCACGGCCCAGGTCGGCCTGCTGGTCGCGCGCCGTTGCGAGCGCCTGGGTGGCCGCCTTCCAGCGCGACCACCGTTGCGCGAGCGGCGCCGCGTCGACGCCGGCGTAGGCATCCAGCAGCGCGCGCACCGAGCTGCCGCGGGTCAGGCTTTGCCAGGCGTGCTGGCCGTGAATGTCGACCAGGTGATCCGCAGCCTCGCGCAATTGCGCCAGTGTGGCCGGGCTGCCATTGATCCAGGCGCGGCTCTTGCCTTGGGCATCGATGGTTCGGCGCAGCAGCAAGGTGTCGCCGGCGTCGAAGCCGGCTTGGTCCAGCCAGGCGGTCAGGCCGGGCGGCGTGTCGAACTCGGCGCCGATGTCGGCACGCGCCGCGCCTTCACGCACCACGCCCGCTTCGCCACGGCTGCCCAGCGCCAGCTGCAGCGCATCGACCAGGATGGACTTGCCCGCGCCGGTCTCGCCGGTGAGCACCGAAAAGCCGGCGTCGAACTCCACCTCCAGCGTGGCGACGATGACGAAGTCGCGCAGGGACAGGCGGCGCAGCATGTCATGTCACCCCGGCGTTCCAGTGCAGCTTGCGCCGCAAGGTGGCGTAGTAGCTCCAGCCGCGCGGGTGCAGAAAACGCACCTGGTGGGCCGAGCGGCGAACGCTGATGCGGTCACCGTGCATCAGGCTGGCCAGCGACTGCATGTCGAAGCTCACGCTGGCCTCGCGGCCGGCGACGATCTGGATGCTGACCTCGCCCGTGTCGGGCAACACGATGGGCCGGTTGGACAAGTCGTGCGGCGCGATCGGCACCAGCACCCAGCCGGCGATGCCCGGGTGCAGGATGGGCCCGCCGGCCGACAGCGCGTAGGCGGTGGACCCGGTGGGCGAAGCGATGATCAGCCCGTCGGAGCGCAGGTTGGCGATGAACTCGCTGCCAATGCTGACCTTGAGCTCCACCATGCTCGCCGCCGCACCGCGGCTGACGACCACATCGTTCATCGCGAAGCCGTCGAAGATGGAGCGCTCGTCGCGCCACACACCGCCTTCGAGCATGGTGCGGCGCTCCTCCTCGTAGTCGCCGGCGATCATCGGCGCCAGCGTCTGCGCGAACTGGCTCACCGCCACGTCGGTCATGAAGCCCAGGCGCCCTTCGTTGATGCCCACCAGCGGCGTGCCGTGGCGCGCCAGCTGGCGCGCGATGCCGAGCATGGTGCCGTCGCCTCCCACCACGAAGGCCAGGTCGCATTCGGCGCCCAACTCGGCCGGCGTCAGCGCGCCGTAGCCATGGATGCCGGTGTTCAGCGCGGTCTGTTTTTCGAGCGACACCTCCAGCCCTTGGCGAACCAGGAAATGCGCGATTTCTTCGAGCACGCCGCGGATGCCCTGAGCCTGGTACTTGCCGACCAGCGCGGCATGACGGAAGCGTGTCGGCATGCGCCGGATTACACCACAGCGCCCCCGGCCAACGCAGGCGCCGAGCCCGCAAAGCCTACAATGAAATACATGCTGGACGCTCGCGCCAAGACCCTGCTCAAAGCACTGGTTGAGCGCTACATCGCCGAAGGCCAGACGGTGGGCTCGCGCACGCTCTCGCGCGCCAGCGGGTTGGAGCTGTCGCCCGCCACCATCCGCAATGTGATGGCCGATCTGGAAGACCTCGGCCTGATCGCCAGCCCGCACACCAGCGCCGGCCGCATTCCCACTGCGCGCGGCTACCGCTTGTTCGTCGACACCATGCTCACCGCGCAGCCGCTGCACCTGAGCAGCGTGCCGGCGATGGAGCCGCAGCTGGCGCACGACCAGCCGCAGCGCGTGATCGCCAACGCGGCGCAACTGCTGTCCAGCCTGTCGAGCTTTGTCGGGGTGATCACCGCGCCGCGCAAGGCCAGCGTGTTTCATCACATCGAGTTCATGCGCCTGAGCGACAAGCGCGTGCTCGTGATCCTGGTGGCCCCCGACGGCGACGTGCAGAACCGCGTGATCTTCACCGCGCAGGACTACACGCAGGCGCAGTTGATCGAGGCCAGCAACTACCTCACCACGCACTACGCCGGCCTGACCATCGAGGACGTGCGCGAACGCCTCAAGACCGAGGTCGATGCGCTGCGGGGCGAGATCGCCGCGCTGATGCAGGCCGCCGTGCAAGCCGGCAGCGAAGCCATGGCCGACAGCCAGGAGCAGGTCGTCGTGGCCGGCGAGCGCAACCTGCTCACGGTGCAGGACTTTTCCAACGACCTCGGCGCGCTGCGCAAGCTGTTCGAGGTGTTCGAGCAGAAGACCCAGTTGATGCGCCTGCTCGACGTGAGCAGCCGTGCCGAAGGCGTGCGCATCTACATCGGCGGCGAAAGCCTGGTCGTGCCGTTCGAGGAGTTGTCGGTGGTGTCGGCGCCCTACATCGTCGACGGCAAGGTCGTCGGCACCCTCGGCGTCATCGGCCCCACCCGCATGGCCTACGACCGCATGATCCAGATCGTCGACATCACGTCGCGGTTGGTGGGCAACGCGCTGAGCGCCAAGTAGCGCGCGTGTTGCTGCTTCGGCGCTGCCTACAATCCCGCTCGCGCGGGCCGTTAGCTCAGCTGGTTAGAGCAGAGGACTCATAATCCTTTGGTCGTTGGTTC
>JANORB010000025.1:0-18712 GCA_031415135.1 Methylibium sp. | reverse complement strand
GGCTCACGCTCGGCGAACCACTCCACCTCTTGCAGCTTGATGCGGTCCCACGGCGGGTTGCCGATCACGGCGTCGAAGCCGCCCGCACCGCCGGTTTTGAAAACGGTGGGGAACGCCGTCCACCAATGGAAGAACTGCTCGCGGGTGGCGAGCGCGCGCACTTGCGCGAGCAAGGCGTTGGCGGCCGCGACACCCTCGCCCTTGCCGTCGATGCGCCCGTCCACGAGCACGGCCACGAGATTGCGCGCGGGTGAGAGCAACTCGATCAGCGCGGGGCGCAAGGTCTCGTCACCGAGCCTGGCCAGCCTGGCCGCCGAATCGACCGGCCAGCCGGGCACCAGCCAGCGCAGCGCGCGCCAAAAATCGAGCAAGGCGTGCAGCGGCGCCACCTGCGCCTGCGCTTCGGCGGCCAGCAGCTTGGAGCGTTGCGCCTCGGCAATGTCGACATCGGTGAAGTCGGCCACCTGCGCCAGGCTCTTGGCGGCGATGTCGAGCCGGTTCAGCTCGCCCATCTGGAACAGCATGCCCAGGCTTTGCATGCCGCGCTGCACCGTGTCGAGCCGCTCGCCGTGCAGCGAGTCGCCGCACTTCAGGTGGTGGTCCAGAAAGCTCAACGGCGCGCCGACCGTGAAGGTGTGCAACCACAGCGCGGTCTTGGCCAGTTCGACGGCCATCGGGTTCTTGTCGACGCCGAAGATGGTTTTCTTCAGGATCATGCGGCGCACGATGTGGCGGTCGTCGAGTTGCGCGTCGGTGACGGCCCAGCCGTGCTCGCGCGCGGTGCCGCGGATGGTTCTCCGGATGTGCGCCACGCGCGCCACCACCGGGCTCAGCCAGGGCTGCCCGCGCTCGGCCAGGTGCGCTGCCCACTTTTGCTCGGCGACCCGATGCTCGGCGGTGTTGATGGCTTCGAGCACGCGGTCGGCCAGGTCGTCCACCAGGGCCACGAGAAAGTGGCCGCTGCCCATCGCGGGGTCGCAGACCTTGAGTTCGAGGATGGCACTGGCGGGGTCGAGCTTGTCGAGCACATCCCAGTCGCCTGGGTTGAGCGACGCCTTCTTCTTGTACCTGTCGATCTGGGCCTCGAACGCAGCCAACCGCTCGTGCGCAAGCAGGCCCACCGATTCGCGCAGGATCAGGCGCACCAGATCGTCGTGGGTGTAGTAGCTGCCCGAGACCTTGCGGGCAAAGCTCGCGGGTTGCGCGGTGATGCGGTTGATCTCGGGCTTGTCGCGGTAGTCGTCGGCGGCCTGCACTTCGTGCACGAGGGTGTAGTCGAGCAGGCGCTCGTAGATGCCGCCAAGGTGCGAGACGGCCAGGTCACGGTAGTTGATCCAGGCACGCAGCAAGTCTTCGGTGCGGCGCGACAACGCATCAATGATCGGCGCCATCACGGCGTCGGGCACGCGTGTGCGTTCGAGCAGCGGCGCGCGGGCACGCTCGAACAGGCCGCCGTTGTAGGCCGGCATGCCCACGGCATCGTCGCCTTCGTCGATGAGCAGGAACACGCCTTGCAAGTCACGCCAGATGTTGTCGAGCCGGCTGGCGAAAACCTTGCCGGCGTCGACCTCGTCGCGTACGCGCTCGCGCAAGGCACGCACGCTGTAGTCGCGGTAGCGCGGGTCGCGCACGGGCAGCAAGTGGCGGTCTTCGGCGTAGAACAGAAACAGCAGGCGGTACAGGAAGATGAGCGCGGCCTCACGCACCTCTTCGAGGTACTCACGGGTGTACTGACTCCGGGTGAACTGGCCGTAGCCGACCTTCTGCTTTTGAGCCTGCAAATCCCCATCGGCCAGCGCCTGCGCCAGGCGCGGGAAAATCTCGGTGAACACACGCGCGCCCAGGTCTTGCGAAACCTTTTCTTCGTAGAGCCGCGCTTCGTTGAGCGCAAAGGCATGGAAGCTTCGGTTGCCGCTGTCCCAGCCGGTTTGCAGCAGGAACGCTTCCCGGTTGAAGAACAAGAAGAAGAGTGTGAGCGCATGCACGGGCTCGGTGCCGTCGAGATCGTCTTGAACACCCGGCACGCTGAGCGCGAGCGCGAGGTCGATCTCGAAAAACTCTTCGGCGCGGGAGCGCGCGTCCTGGTAGTACAGGCGCCAGACGGCGCCGTTGGTCAGCAGCCCTCACTTGACGGCGCGGTCGCTCACCACATCGGCACGGCTGAGGTAGCGCAGCATTTGCGACGATGGCGCACCGGGGTCGGTGGCCTCGGTGGCGTCACCCCGATCGAGCGGGCGCATCCAGCGCTTGGCCTCCAGAATGGCCAGGCCGTGGCGGTAGCGCTTGTCGTCGCGCGGTTCATCGCGCGCCTTCTGCATCGCCTGCGCGTCGGGGAACAGCAGGATGTCGGGAACGTCTTCGCGCCGCTTGCCCGACAGGTTGACTTGCGGCAGGTAGTCGCCGCCCCAGCCCAGCTCGACCAGCACGGGCTCGATGACGAGTTGTTCGGTCTGCGCTTCGTTGAGCGTGGAGTCGGCTCGCAGCCGGTCGTAGATGGCGCCAAGGGCCTGACGAAAGCGGGTCAGTGCGGCTTGATCGAGTGCTTGGAAGGGAGGCGTTTCGCGAATGCCTCGCAGCAAAAAGTCTTGGGTGAACAGCTGGCCTTGCATGGCCGGGAAGTGTACGGGTGCAAGGACCCGCGCCGCCGAGAGCATCGACCCGCGCGCGCTGTGCCTGGAGATCACCGAGAGCGCGATCATGGACGACCCGCAGCGCGCGCCGCAGAGCCTGAAGCGCCTGCACGGCATGGGCTTGCGCCTGTCGATCGACGACTTCGGCGCCGGCTACTCGTTGCCGGCCTCCCTGAAGCGGATGCCGCTGCACGGGTTGAAGATCGACAAGAGTTTCGTGATGTCGATGGAGCGCGACCGCGCCGACATGAAGATCGTGCGCTCCACCATCGACCTGGCGCACAACCTGGGCCTGACGGTCACGGCCGAAGGCGTGGAAACCGCGCAGGCGTTCGCCATCCTGCGCGCGATGCGGTGCGACGAAGCGCGGGGCTACTTCATGGCCAAGCCCATGCCGGGCGCGGCCTTCGCCGCCTGGATCGGTGCCTGGCAGGCGCCGCAGTCCAAGCTGCGGACGGAGTTCGCGGCGTTGATCTGAGGCGCTGCTTCTCAGGGGCTCAATACCCGCGCAGACGATCGACCAGGTTCTCAAGCGGGCGCCCCTCACGCAAGGCATGCACGTTGCGCGCCACCACCTGCGCCGCGCTGCGCGCATCGGTCAACGCGGCGATGTGCGGCAACACGGTGATCTTGGGGTGGCCCCAGAACGCATGCGAGGTGGGCAGCGGTTCGGTGCTGAACACGTCGAGCACGGCGTGGCTCAGGTGGCCGCTGTCCAGCGCGGCCAGCAGGTCCGCATCGACCACGTGGGCACCACGCGCCAGGTTCACCAGGCTGGCGCCGGGCTGCATGTGGGCGAACCGCTGTGCATTGAAGAGGCCGCGCGTCGCGTCGGTCAGCGGCAGCAGGTTGATGACGATCCGGGCCGCCGCCAGCACTTGCGGCAAGGCCGTGTCACCGGCCGACGTGGCGACGCCGTCGACCACCGCGTGGCGCGTGCTCCAGCCGTGCACCGTGTAGCCGTTTTGCACCAGCCGCTGCGCCACGCCGCGGCCCATCTGGCCCAGGCCCAGCACGGCCAGCGGGACTTCGTCAGCGCGCTGCTGCGGGTGCTGGCGCCACTGGCGCGCGCGCTGCTGTTCGGCGCAGGTGAAAAAGCCTCGGTGCAGGCCCAGCACCGCCCACAGCGCGGTCTGCGCCATCGCCTCGCTCAGGGCCGGGTCGACCATGCGGGCCAGCGGAACCTGTCTCGGCACGCTGGGGTCGGCCAGCAGCGTGTCGACCCCGGCCCACAGCGACTGGATCAGCCGCAGCGCGGGCAGGCCCCGCAGCGCGCCGGCCGGCGGGTTGGCCACCAGCGCGATGTCGATCTGTTCCGCGGGGGTGTCGCCGCGCTCACGCAGCAGTTGCTCGCCCGGCAACGCAGCTTGCAGCGCGGGCCACCAGGCGGACCACTCCTCGGGATTGAAATCCGCCGCGACCAGGATGCTCATCGCGCTGCCGTCAACGCTGCGGCGACAGCGCGGCCAGCAGCCGTTGCAGCGCGCGCTCCAGCGTTTGCGCGCGAACCGCCGCCCTGTCACCCTGGAGCTGCAGCAACTCGGCGCTGGCCTGTTGGCCGGTGCGCGCCAGCGCCAGCCACACCGTGCCCACCGGCTTGGCCGGGCTGCCACCGCCCGGGCCGGCCACGCCGGTGACCGCAATGGCCAGGGCGGCGTGCGAGCGGGCCAGCGCGCCTTCGGCCATCGCCCGCGCCACCTCGGCGCTGACGGCGCCGTGCGCCGCGATCAGCGCCGCATCCACGCCCAGCATCTCGGTCTTGGCCGCGTTGGAGTAGGTCACGAAGCCGCGCTCGAACCAATCGCTTGAGCCGGCGATGGCGGTGCAGGCGGCCGCGATTAACCCACCGGTGCACGACTCGGCGGTAGCCAGCCGCAGGCCTTGGGCGCGCAGCGCCTCGCCCAGGGCCGCAACCTGTGCGTCGAAGTCGTTCACACAATCCTCCACAGCGCGATGACGAGCAAGCTGCACAGCGCGGCCACGAGGTCGTCGAACAGGATGCCGAAACCCTGGGCCCAGCCGATGGGCTGGCCGCGCCGGCCTTTGAACAGACTGTCGGCCCAGGCCACCGGGCCGGGCTTGGCGGCGTCGAAAAAGCGGAACAGCACGAACGCCCCGCACTGGGCCCAGAAGCTGGCGGGTGTGACCAGCCACAGCACGAGCCAGAACGCCACGATCTCGTCCCACACGATGGCACCGGGATCGGCCAGTGCCAGGTTGCGCGCGGCCACCGTGCAGGCCCACCAGCCCAGCAGCAGGCTCGCGCCGATCAGCCAGCCCCATTGCGCGCTGCTCAGATGCGGCCGCAGCAGCGCAAACACGAGCCAGGCCCACAGCGTGCCCACGGTGCCCGGCGCGATGGGCGACAGGCCGCTGCCAAAGCCCAGCGCCAGCGCATGCGCCGGGTGGGCGAACAAGAAGCGCCAGTTCGCCTTGCTGGCGGCGCGCGGCACTGGTGGGTTGAGCATCGTAGGCGCGCTCATGGGAATACCTTCGTGCTGCGCACTGCGGAATTCGCCTTTCGGGCGGCCGGGCAGGCTCATGTCCTGAAGTGATCGAACGAGCCGAAGGTATTGACGATGGACCGGCCCTGCGCATCGACCAGCCGCAAGCCGGCACCGGTCTCGATCACGCCGATGCGGGTGGCGGGCACACCGGCGCTGCGGGCCGCCGCGCCGACCGCATTGGCGTGGCGTGGCGGCGCGGTGAAGACCAGTTCGTAGTCGTCACCACCGGCCAGCGTGCATTCGCGTTGCAGCGTTTGCGGCTGCCGGCCCAACACGGCGCTGCGCGGCACCGCGTCTACATCGACCGTCGCCGCCACGCCCGAGCGGCGCAGGATGTGCGACAGGTCGCCCAGCAGGCCGTCAGACACATCGATGGCGCTGCTGGCCACGCCGCGCAGCGCCTGGCCCAGCGCCACACGCGGCTGCGGTTGCTCCATCGCCAGGCGCACCGATTCGAAGTCCGGCCCTGGCAGCGCGACCGTGCCGCGAAAGGCTTCCAGCGCCAGCCGCGCATCGCCGACCGTGCCGGACACATAAACCTGGTCGCCCGCGCGTGCGCCCGAGCGCAGCAGCGCCTGGCCCGCAGGCACCTCGCCGAACACCGTGAAGCAGATGTTGAGCGGCCCTTGCGTGGTGTCGCCACCGACCAGTTCGCAGCCGTGTTGGTCGGCCAGATCGAACAGGCCGTGCGCGAACTCGTGCAGGAAGGCTTCGTCGACACGCGGCAAGGCCAGCGCCAGCGTGCAGGCCAGCGGCGTCGCGCCGCACGCCGCGAGGTCGCTCAGGTTGACCGCCAGCGCCTTGTGGCCGAGCCGGCGCGGGGCCACGGTCGACAGGAAGTGGCGGCCTTCGACCAGCATGTCGCTCGACACGGCGAGCTGCATGCCGGGCGACGGCGACAGCAGCGCGCAATCGTCGCCGATGCCCAGCAGCGCGCGCGCCACGGGGCGGGTGAAGAACTTGGCTATCAGGTCGAATTCGCCCAGGGACATGCTCGCATTGTCACCGCGCTCAGCGCAGGCCCACGTGCTCGCCGAGCAGGTTGGCCAACTCGACGGCCGACTTGACGTCCATCTTGTCGAACACGCGCGCGCGGTGCACTTCGACCGTGCGCACGCTGATCCGCAAATCATCGGCAATCAGCTTGTTGGGCCGGCCTTCGACGACCAGGCGCATCACGTCGCGCTCTCGTTCGGTCAGCTCGGCGAGCCGCTGCTGCACCTTGGCGCGCTCCAGGCGCTGGCGGATCGCGGCCTCGCTGCGCCGCAGCGCGAGTTCGATCCGGTCGACCAGGGCGTTGTCGGAAAACGGCTTCTCGACAAAGTCGAACGCGCCGCGCTTGACCGCCGCCACCGCGGTGGGCACGTCGCCGTGGCCGGTCAGGAAGATCACCGGCAAGGCCGCCAGCAGGCCCCGTTCGACCAGGCGCTCGAACAGCACCAGGCCGCTGATGCCGGGCATGCGAACGTCGAGCAGCAGGCAACTCGGCGAGGTCGGCCAGGCGGCGCGCGCCGCCGCCGGTTTGGCATCGAGCATGGCCTCGAAGGCCTCGGCGCTGGCGAAGCCTTCGGACAGCAGCCGGCGCGAGCGCAGCAGCCAACCCAGCGCGTCACGAACCACGTCTTCGTCGTCGACCAGGTAGACGATCGGCAGGCCCAGCGCGGGGCTGACGTTCAAGCTCATCGCATCACCTCGGCGGGCGGAATGTGGGTATCGAACGCTGCGGCCGGTTTGCCGCGGTCGCCGGCAGCACTGGGAAGCGTAAACCGAAACTCGGTGCCCGCGCCGTTCGGGTGCTCGTTCGGGTGCTCGTTCGGCAGGTTCTCGAAGTCGAGCGCGCCGCCATGCTGCTCGATCACGCTGCGGCACAGGCTCAGGCCCAGCCCCATGCCCTCGCTGCGGGTGGTGAAAAACGGTGTGAACAGGCGTTGCGCCACGTCCGCCGGGATACCCGGCCCGCGGTCGGCCACGTGGAAGACGACCCAGCGCGCATCGTTCTGCCGCACCCGGATGCGCAGTTCGCGCCGCAACGGGTCGGTGTGCTGTTCCATCGCCTGGATGCCATTGCGCGTGAGGTTGAGCAACACCTGTTCGAGCATGGTGCGATCGCACACCACGCGCGGCGGCGGCTCGGGCATGTCCAGCACGATCCGGGTGCCGCTCTTGCGCGCCTGCAGGCGCACCAGCGGCAGCACGGCGTCGATCAGCACGTCGGCCCGGATGGCCTCGCGCGCCTGTTCGCGCCGGCGCACGAAGTCGTGCACGCTCTTGATGACGCGCCCGGCGCGCTCGGCCTGCTCGGCCACACGTTGGGCGGCGTGGCGCAGCATCGACGCCGATTCGGCATCGACAGCGCCGTCCTTCAACAGGTTCAACGAGCCCGCCGCGTAACTGGCAATCGCCGCCAGCGGCTGGTTCAGCTCGTGGCTCAGCAGCGAGGCCATTTCGCCCACGGTGGCGAGCCGGGCGGTGGCCTGCAGGCGCTCCTGCTGCTGGCGCGACAGTTCCTCGACCCGCTTTTGCGCGCTGACGTCGAGCACCGCGCTCATCCAGCCGGTGTGGTGGCCGTGGCTGTCGACCAGCGGCGCTTCGAAAATCAAGACCGCGAAGCGCTCGCCATTGCGGCGCATGAAGAGGGTCTCGAAGCCCTCGCGCGAGGTCTGCGCCGGGCGCCCCAGCCCCAGGCGCGCCGGTTGGCGGCGGGTGTACTCGTCGGCCAGTTCGGGCGGCCAGTAAGGCGGTGTGGTCTGGCCCACCAGCTCGGCGGCCGAAAAGCCGACCATCTCGCAAAACGCCGGGTTGACGTAGGTGATGCGGCCGTGCGGGTCGCGCGCCCGCAGCCCGGTGATCAGCGAGTCTTCCATCGCCTTGCGAAACGCCAGCGCCTCGGCCAGCGCGGCTTCGGCGCCAGCGCGCCGGCGCACGTCGCGCGCCAGCATCACGACCACGACACCGAGCGCCAGCGACAGCCCCAGCACCAGCGCCACCGCGAGGTTGGGGATCAGCTGGGGCCGGCCCGAACGGCTGTCCAGCCGCAGCAGCAGCGTCAATCCCGGCAGGTCGACCAGGCGCTCCGCCACGAACACACCCGCCCCGCGGTGCAGGCCGGCGCGTGCCAGCCGGGCGCCATCCCCTTCGACAAACGACAGCTCGTGGTCGCGCGCCGGTTCGGTGCCGGCCAGTTCTTCGAGCACGCTGGCCAGCGCCAGGGTGGCGGTCATGAAGCCGTCGGGCACGCCTTGGCGAACCAGCGGAAGGCACAGGTCCATGACCTCCAGGCCCAGGCCGGCGGACCACGGCACAAAGTAGCTGCGCGAGTAGACCGGCGACGCCTGGCGCCGCGCGCTGTCGCAAGCCAGGCTGGTCTCGAGTTCCATGTCGCTGCGCGGGAACTGGCTGAACAGCGGGGCCTGGAACGGGGAATCCACCGCATCGGTGATGCGCTGCCGCGGGTCACGGCGTTCGATGCGAAGCAGGCTCGACCGGGCGCGCAGCAAGCTCACCGCATCGCTGCGCCATTGCGCCAGCGGCGGGTCGTTCCACAACAAGGCCTGCAGGTTCTGCTGCTCGCGCGCCAGCCGCTGTTTCAGCTGTGCCGCGGCGCCGGCCGCGGCGCCATCGACATGGTCTTGCGCGCGCGCGCTTTCGTAGCTGAGCGTGAGCGCCACCAGCAGCGATTGCGCCACCACCAGCAAGCCCACCAGCGAAGCCCACAAGCCGATGCGACGCCAGCGCCGGGGGTGCGGCGCCGGCATGCGGATCTCGGGTTCGTTCATGGCGGGGGTCGGCGGGCAGCCTTGCAGTATTGCGGACGGCGGCGCAAACGAAGTACGCAGTTTCGCGCATGCCGCGCCCGCGCAGAGGCGCGGTATCGGCTCCTACAATGAATGTTCGGTGTCGCTCATGGCGGGCGCGCCCACCGCACCACCGGGACCGCACCATGACCGACTCCAACGAGAAGAGCGCCGAGTTGCGCCGCGCCGCGCTCGACTATCACGAGTTTCCGATCCCGGGCAAGATCGCCATCAGCGCGACCAAGCAGCTGGTCAACCAGCACGACCTGGCGCTGGCCTACTCGCCCGGTGTGGCCGCGGCCTGCGAAGAGATCGTGGCCGACCCGGCGAATGCGTTTCGCTACACCGCGCGCGGCAACCTGGTGGCCGTCATCACCAACGGCACCGCCGTGCTGGGCCTGGGCAACATCGGCCCGCTGGCGGCCAAGCCGGTGATGGAAGGCAAGGGGGTGTTGTTCAAGAAGTTCGCCGGCATCGATGTGTTCGACATCGAACTCGAAGAGCGCAACCTCGACAAGCTGGTCGACATCATCGCCGCGCTGGAACCGACCTTCGGCGGCATCAATCTCGAAGACATCAAGGCGCCGGACTGCTTTTATGTCGAGCGCGCGCTGCGCTCGCGCATGAAGATCCCGGTCTTCCACGACGACCAGCATGGCACGGCCATCGTCGTCGGCGCGGCACTGCTGAACGGCTTGAAGATCACCGGCAAGAACATCCGCGAGGTCAAGCTGGTGGCCTCGGGGGCGGGTGCCGCGGCGCTGGCCTGCCTGGGGCTGCTGGTCAAGCTGGGCTTGCCGCGCGAAAACATCTGGGTCACCGATCTGGCCGGCGTGGTGTACGAGGGCCGCACCGAATTGATGGACGAAGACAAGATCGTCTTCGCGCAGAAGACCCGCCAGCGCAGCCTGGCCGAGGTGATGGACGGAGCCGACATTTTCCTGGGCCTGTCGGCCGGCGGGGTTCTGAAGAAGCCGATGGTGGCGAGCATGCGCCCGCGCCCGCTGATCTTCGCGCTGGCCAACCCGACGCCGGAGATCCTGCCCGAGGAGAT
Source organism: Methylibium sp. (assembly GCA_031415135.1). Lineage (GTDB taxonomy): Bacteria > Pseudomonadota > Gammaproteobacteria > Burkholderiales > Burkholderiaceae_C > LGRD01. The sequence goes on along the minus strand of JANORB010000025.1, from coordinate 8,727 downwards.
CAGGGAGGTGCGCAGCGACGCCATCATCGCCACCGGCCGCACCGACTACCCGAACCAGGTCAACAATGTGCTGTGCTTCCCGTACATCTTTCGTGGCGCGCTCGATTGCGGCGCGACCACGATCACGGTGGAAATGGAAATCGCGTCTGTCCATGCGATCGCCGAACTCGCACAGGCCGAACAGAGCGAGGTGGTGGCGGCCGCCTACGTGGGCGCGAACCTGAGTTTCGGGCCCGAGTACCTGATCCCCAAGCCGTTCGACCCGCGGCTGATGATGAAGATCGCGCCCGCGGTGGCGCAGGCGGCGGCCGATTCGGGCGTGGCGGCGCGGCCGGTCAAGGACATGGAAGCCTATCGCCAGAAGTTGCAGACCTTCGTCTATGCGTCGGGCACGACCATGCGCCCGATCTTCAACCTGGCCAAGCGCGCGCTGCCCAAGCGGGTGGCGTTTGCCGAAGGCGAAGAGGAGCGCGTGCTGAGGGCGGTGCAGATCGTGGTCGACGAAGGCCTGGCGCGGCCGACGCTGATCGGCCGCCCGGAGATCATCGCCCAGCGGGTCGAAAAATTCGGCCTGCGGCTGATCGCCGGGCGCGACTACGACAGCGTCAACACCGAAAACGACCACCGCTTCCGCAGCTACTGGCAGAGCTACCACGCGTTGACGGCGCGCAAGGGCGTGACCGCGCAACTTGCCAAGATCGAGATGCGGCGCCGCCTCACGTTGATCGGCGCGATGCTGCTCAAGACCGGCGAGGTCGACGGCATGCTGTGCGGCACCTGGGGCACCACCGCCTTGCACCTTCATTACATCGACCAGGTGATCGGCCGGCGCGAAGGCGCCAAGACCTACGCCTGCATGAACGGGCTGATCCTGCCGGGCCGCCAGCTGATGCTGGTGGACACCCATGTCAACTACGACCCGACCGCCGAGCAGTTGGCCGAGATCACCGTGATGGCGGCCGAAGAGATGAAACGCTTCGGCCTGATCCCCAAGGCCGCGCTGCTGTCACACAGCAACTTCGGCTCCAGCAACCAAGCGTCGGCAGTGAAGATGCGCGAGGCGCTGGCCTTGCTCCAGGATCGCGCGCCGTGGCTCGAAGTGGATGGCGAAATGCATGGCGACACCGCGCTGGACGCTGCCTACCGGGCCGAGTTGATGCCTCATTCCACCCTCGTCGGCGAGGCCAACCTGCTGGTGCTGCCCAACATCGACGCGGCGAACATCAGCTACAACCTGCTGAAGACGACTGCCGGAGGCGGCATCGCCATCGGCCCGGTGCTGCTGGGCGCCGCCCAGCCGGTGCACATCCTGACGCCGTCAGCGACGGTGCGCCGCATTGTCAACATGACAGCGCTGACCGTTGCCGACGCCAACGCGGCGCGCTGACCCCAGGCAACGACGCGTGGCGTCGGCCGGCGCGCCCGCCTGAGACCGCGCTGGGTGCCGGGCCCACGCGCGATTGCCTCGAAAGGCAAAGGTCTTGTGACTTGCACAACGGCGATGCAAGCACCCCACCGACGCCAGCGATCTGGAGGCAACACTCTAATCTTTAAATGATCCATTCAGAGTGCATGCGCTTACTTATTTTCCAGGCCTCACGCCCTTCTTTGATGCGCCTGCTTGAGATTTTTCGGCCGATTCGGTACCATCTCGGCTTCCGTATCCAGGGATTACCCGTGTTTTTCTCAGGCTGGCAGCCCCAGGGGCAAGCGTTTCGTAAGTTTGGGCTTGCTATCACTCTGGGCTTCGCGACGCTGGTCTGCGGTGGGGTCCAGGCCAGGGAATCGACGCCAGCGCCGGGCACTGTTGGGTTGGCGCAATTGCCTCCCGAAGCACAGACCACCGAACGGCTGATCCGTGCCGGCGGGCCGTTTCCGTATCCGCGCAAGGACGGCTCGGTGTTCGGCAACCGGGAACGCGCCCTGGCGCTGAAACCGCGCGGTTTTTATCGCGAGTACACGGTCAAGACCCCGGGCGCACGCGACCGGGGCGCGCGAAGAATTGTTTGCGGTGGGCGTCAGCCGGCCGAGCCTGAAGCTTGTTTTTATACCGACGACCACTACGCGAGCTTTCGCCGCATCGTGAAGTGACCGGCGACCCCGATTTTTTATCTGACCAGAGGAGGAACGCGACCATGCTCTTGCAGACAGTCCGTCCAAACATTGTCCAATCGATCCGCGCGTATCGCGTGGAGGATTTGCTGGAGGCCGCCCAGGGGACCGGCCAGCATTTCCTCTACGCGAACCTGACCGCGGCCCAGTCCAAGCAGGACGTCCTTGAAGGCATCGCCGAGGCTTTCATGTTCCCGGCGCATTTCGGCAAGAACCTCGATGCGCTGTACGACTGCATGACCGACCTGGTCCACAAGTCGGGCGCGCAGCCCGGTTTCGTGGTGGTGCTGGAGCAGTTGCCGGACAACCCGCGCTTCGACCGCGAAGCGCGCGAGCAGTTGCTCGATGTGTTTCGCGACGCGGCCGACTTCTGGGCCGAACGGAAAATTCCATTCAGGTGCTTCTATTCTTTTCAGTAGCCCGCTCCCAGGAACAAGGGTCATGGGAGCGGGCGACTGAGGTGGCCCAGAGTGTTGCAGACAAACCCGCCAAGGCGGCGGTGAAGAGTGCGGCGAACAGCAGTTTCGGCATGAACATGCCGTTGATGAGCAGCGCCTTTGACACGGCGATGTGGCTCAGCGCGGCTTGAGCGAATCGGCGCGCCGGTGCGCCCGCAGACCCAGGAAAGGCGGCCTCCAGGCCGCTTTTCCCATTGGAGGCTGGTGCGGCCTGGTCACTCCGCCGCCATCGACGGGCTGCCGGAACACGCGACGACCAGTGAAAGGTAGTCGCTCACGCTGACCTCTTCGGCGCGGCGCTGCAGATCGAAGCTGCCCGTGAACCCGCGCTGCTCCAGCCAGCGGCCGAGGGTGTGGCGCAGCAACTTGCGGCGCTGCGAAAACGCCACCCTCACCAACTCACCCAACAAGCGCGCGTCAATGTCGCCTTGCGGCTGCAGCGGTTGCATGCGCACCACCGCCGAGTCCACCCGCGGCGGAGGGTCGAACGCCTCGGGCGGCACGTCGAGCACCGACTCGATGTCGTAGCGCCACTGCAGCATCACGCTGAGCCGGCCGTAGTCCTTGGTTCCGGGCGACGCCGCCATGCGCCGCACCACTTCCCTTTGAAGCATGAAGTGCTGGTCGACCACATGGTCCACCGCGCCCAGAAGATGGAACAGGATCGGGGTGGAAATGTTGTACGGCAGGTTGCCGACGACACGCAGTTTTTGCCCCTGCGCGTGGGCCAGCGCGGCGAAGTCGACGCTGAGGACATCCGCCTCGATCACATTCAGCTCCGGCCGCTGGCGCAGGCGCAGCGCCAGGTCGCGGTCGAGTTCGACCACCGTCAATTGGCCGCAGCGCGCCACCAGCGGGTCGGTCAATGCCCCGAGGCCGGGGCCGATCTCGACGAGGGCCTGGCCAGGCTTCGGGCCGATGGTGTCGACGATGGCCGAGAGCACCGCGCCATCGGTCAGGAAATGCTGGCCGAAGCGCTTGCGCGCGAAGTGTTTCACCGCGCCCGCCGACTACAACGGCGGCTCACGCAACTCCACGTAGGCGCGTGCGCGCAACTCCTTCAACCACTCGGCGTAGGCCTCTTCGAACTTCTGTTCGCGCAGCGCGACGCGCGCCTGTTCCCGCAGTTGCTTCGTGTCCAGCGTGACCTGGCGCCGGCCGACCACCTGGATCAGGTGCACGCCGAAGCGCGACACGATGGGTTCGGAAATGCCATTGGCCTGCATCGAATTCATCGTGTCCTCGAATTCGGGAACGAAGCCACCGGGTGCGGCCCAGCCGAGGTCTCCGCCTTGCGCCGCGCTGCTGTCCTCGGAGTTCTCGCGTGCCAGTTGTTCGAAGGTCTTGGCCCCGCTGACGATCTGGCGCCGGAACTCCGCCAGCCGGCGCAGCGCGGCGTCCTGCGGCAACTGCGCCGACGGGCGCAACAGGATGTGGCGCGCGCGGGTCTGCTGAACCGACAGCCCACCGGCATTGCGTTTGTCCACCAGCATCAGCACGTGAAACCCGGCTCCGGTGCGAAGCACGGCCGGCGCGACCTCACCCGGCTTCAAGGGGCGAACCACCTCCATGAACACGTCCGGCAATCGTTCCGCGGGGCGCAGACCGATCACGCCGCCCTGGGCCTTGTTGGCGTCCTCGGACACGGCGCGGGCCACGGTCTCGAAGGCCTCCCCGGCCTTCACGCGCGCTAGCGCGCTGTCGGCCCGCGCGCGGCGCTCCGCCACCAGGGCCGGCGCGGCACCGTCGGGCACCGTGATCAGGATCTGCGCGATGTTGTATTCGTCGCTCGCCCCTTCGGCGGCCCGGCGCTTGTCGATGAACGCATCGATTTCGGCGTCACTGATGCGGATGCGGGCCTGCACTTCCCGCTCTCGGACCCGCTCGATCAACATCTGGTCGCGCACGTTGATGCGAAAGCGCCCGTAGTCGATGCCCTCCTGCTTCAACCGGTCGCGCAGCTGCGCCGGGCTCACCTGGTTTTGCAGCGCCACGTTGCCGACGGCGCGCTCAAGCTCCGCCTCGTCCAGGCGCTGCCCGCTGTCGCGCGCGTGGGTGACCTGGACCCGCTCGCTGATCAGCAGGTCGAGCACCTGGCGGCGCAACTCGGGCTCCGGGGGAAGCGCGGCGTTGTCGCGCGCTGCGTTTTCACGCACCTTCGCGATGCGCGACTCCAGCTCCCCCGCCGTCACCAGTTCGGTGTTGACGACGGCGACGATGTAGTCGGCAGTGCGCGGCGCGGCGCGTTGCTGTGCGCCGGCCGTCGGCGCCGCGATGGCGCTGGCCAGCAACAAAAGGGTGAAGCCGAAGAGAAGTCTGATGTCAGTCATGGGGATTGGACGATGCGGGCGTGGCACGCTCGTCACGCAGCAGCCGGTAACCCGGGATATTGTCCTTCAAGACCTGCAAGGGGTTGGAGCCCAAGCGCGACAGCCCGACCAGCTCCAGCTGGAACAGCAATCGGGTCGTCGCTTCGCTGCGGCCGGTGGACAAGCGTTCGGCCACCACGCGGCCGATCCAGCAGCCGGCGTCGTACTCCAGGCCCAGCACCGAATCGGTCAGGCGGCTGTCCTTGGTGCTGTAGTTGACGCGCCCGACGCTGTACCAGCTGCCGGTGCAAGTGCCCGCGTCGCGCGACCGGGTGGCGCGCAGTTCGGTGGGCGTGGCGCCGTAGATCGGCCATTGCCACGCCAGTTCGACCTGTTCGGTCAACCCGCGCGCGAAGCGGTAGGTCGCGCCCACGGTTCGAAACGGCCCTGGTGCATAGCGCACGCCGACGATCGAGCGCGTCGTGCGGCCGATGTCCGCGCTGTATTGCACCGAGGCATCCAGCGTCCATTTCGGCACCACGGTGGTGGAGCCGAGCAGCAGCACGTCTGAAAAGCGCTGCGAGAACACGTTGCCGTCCGGCGTGATGCGCTGGTCGCGGAACAGGTAGCGCTGAACCAGGCCGAGCCGCAGCGTTTCGGCACCCGTTTCGGCGTCCAGGACACGGGTGGTCAGGCCGGCGGTGAGCTGGTGCGAATCGGACACACGATCGACGCCGGAGAAGGAATTCCCGGAAAAGATCGACTCGAAGTTGAAGTCTTTCGCGGCCGCGTCAAAGTTCGGCAGGCCGCTTTGATCCCGGTACGGCGTGTTGACATACAGCACCCGCGGCTCCAGCGTCTGGCGCACGGCCTTTCCGAACAGGGTGGCATCGCGCTCCAGCAGCCAGGCGCTGTCCAGGCTCACGGTCGGAATGAAGCGCGACGCGGTCCTGGCGCCGCTGGCCAACGGCTGGTCGAGCGAGTAGGTGGCGGCGTTGAACGACAGCTTGGGCGTCAAGGTCCAGCCCGGCTCGACGAACGGGCGGCTCACGCTGCCCAGGGCATGCACGCGCATGCCGCTCTGGCGCGGGTTGTCGAGCGAATTGCTCGGGTTGACGAAGCGGTTGAACTCGGTTTCCAGGCCGATTTCGAAGCCCAGGCCATCGCGCCGCGCGTAGCGCGCACCGATCTGCGGCAGCCGTTCGTACGGCGCGTCAATGCGGCTGGCCGGGTCCTGCAACACCTGCCAGCCTTGCACGCGGGCGTAGCCGGTCCACTCGCCCAGCGGGCGGCTGAGCTGGAGGTCGGACGACAACAGCCGCGGCGTGAGGCTCAACACCCGGCGCGGAAAGTCTTTCCAGTAGTCATCGTCGGAGACCCGCAAGACGCGCAGTTGCAGGTTGACATCCTGCGGCAGCTGGCCATCGTGCGCCATGTTCAGGGCGTAGCGCGAGCGCCCCGTCAAGCGGTCGTTGGGCAACGCATTGAGGTTGAGCTGCCCTTCATAACGCGGCTCCAGGTAACGGAACTCGGTGTCCAGCCCCAGGCCGCGTTTGGCGCTCAGCGTCGGGGTCAAGGTGGCGTCGCGCTGGCTGGCAATGTTCCAGTAGTAGGGTGCGGCGATCTGCAGGCCGCTCTTGGTGTCCAGATTGATGGTCGGCGGGAGCCAGCCCGACTTGCGTTCGTCGTTGAGCGGAAAGCTCAGGATCGGGGAGCCCAGGATCGGCACGCCGTAAAAGCGCAGCACCGCGCCCTCGGCGACGCCTTCATTGGCTTCGAAATCGAGCCGGACCTTGTCGCTCGACAGCAGCCACACCGGCCCGCCCGAGCCGTCGCTGGGGCAGCTGGAGTAAGTGGCGCCCGTGGCGACAATACGTTGCTCGTCCACAAAGTCCAATCGCCTGGCGGTGCCGCCCGCGCCGGTGCGACCGAAAAAATAGCTGGGCTCAAGAAAGAAGCCCTCGAACCGCTGCAACTTGAGTTGCAACTCCGGGCCGCTGTACACGTTGCCGTCGCGGCGCACTTGCACATGGCCTTTGGCCAGCGCCAGATCCTCGGCACTGTCATAGCTCAGCCGGTCGGCGCGAATCAGCAGGCCGCCCCGGCGCAGTTCGGCATCGCCAATGGCCAGCGTCTCGATGTCGGGCCGGCCGCGCAGCTCCTGCGCGCGCACGATGATGGGCAGCTTGCGGGCGTCGTCACCGCGCGGCGGCTCTTCCAGCGCCGTCGACAGGCGCAGCACGATGCCCGCTGGCAGCGCCACGTCCTGCGCACAGACCAGCTCGCCATGCAAGGCCAACAACGCCAGCGGCGCAAGGCGCCAGCCCGGACAGCGAGAGGCAGATCGGCGGTATCGCGACAAGGCGGCAGGGGGGAGGAGCGCCTTGCAGGCGCAGCCACCGGTCATTGGAGGTCCGCGGCCAGCGCCTGCCGGGCAGGGTGGGTGGTGAGCAAGGTGGTTTGTAGAATCGATTATCCACGAGGCTGCTTCCCGAACTTCCCGACCTGGCTCGACGTGACCACACCGCCCGCACCATCTTCCGTCTCCTGGGTCGACCCTTCGCGCCTGGACGCCTTCAACCGCTGGCTCGACGAGATCGCGCCGCGCCATGATCTGGCCCCCGCGACGCTGCGCAGTGCCTCCAGCGACGCCAGCTTCCGGCGCTACTTGCGCATCGACGCATCCAGCGGGCAGACGTTCATCGTGATGGACGCCCCGCCGCCGCAGGAAGATGTGGGCCCGTTCATCCACGTCGCCGCCATGCTCGACGCGGCCGGATTGAACGCGCCGCGGGTGCTGGAGCGCCAGGTCGAGCAGGGCTTCCTGCTGCTCAGTGACCTGGGTTCCCGGCTCTACCTGCAGGCGCTGCAAGAGGCCGTGGAGCGCAATGAATTCGGCCGGGCGGATCGGCTGATGCGCGACGCCATCACCGCGTTGCTGCAATGGCAGAGCCGGGCCGATGCGCAGCTGCTGCCGGCCTGTGACGAGGCCTTGCTGCAGCGCGAGCTGGCGCTGTTTCCCGACTGGTGCGTGGGCCGCGAGCTGGGCGTGGCCTGGACGGCCGACGAAACCCTGCAATGGCAAGCGGCCTGCGCGCTGCTGGTGGCCAGCGCCTTGGGCCAGGGCAGCGTGGCGGTGCATCGCGACTACATGCCGCGCAACCTGATGGTCTGCGACCCCAACCCCGGCATTCTGGATTTCCAGGACGCGGTGCGCGGCCCCGTGGCCTACGACATGGCCTCCTTGTTGCGCGACGCCTTCATCTCCTGGGACGAAGAGGTCGAACTCGACTGGGCGGTTCGCTACTGGCAGGCCGCGCGCCAGGCCGGCCTGCCGGTGGCGGGTGACTTCGGCGAGTTCTGGCGCCAGCTCGAATGGATGGGCCTGCAGCGGCACCTCAAGGTCCTGGGCATCTTTTGCCGGCTGAAACACCGCGACGGCAAGCCGAGATACAGCGAAGACCTGCCGCGCTTTTTTGCCTACGCGCACAAGGTGGCGAGCCGCTACAACGGCTTGCGCCCACTGGCGCGCCTGCTGGAGCCGCTGATGGGGGCGCAGCGCACCGACGTCTACTACTGACGCGCGGCTTCAGCGCGGCGTTTCGCAGCCCGCGGCCAGCAGCCAGGGGTCGCGGTCCTCGCCGCCAAAGGTGTGCACCAGAAAGTCGACAAAAACCCGCGTGCGCGCCGGCACGTGCTTGCGCGTGGGCATGCCGGCGTGGATCGTTCCGGTCAGCAGATGCCATTCGGGCAGCACGCGCTCGAGCGCATGTTCGAGCAGCGCGTCCTCGACCACGAACGAGGGCAGCCCCGCCACACCCAGGCCGGCCAGCGCGGCGGCGTACAGC
>JANORB010000024.1:0-15028 GCA_031415135.1 Methylibium sp. | reverse complement strand
CACCATCCGCGCCACCGCCGCGAACGCCGGCTGGCTCGACATCAAAATGGTGCCCGAGCGCCACAACAAGGTGAAGGTGCTGCTGCTGATGGACGTGGGCGGCACGATGGACGAGCACATCCACCGCGTCGAAGAAATCTTCAGCGCCGCCAAGTCGGAGTTCAAGCACCTGGAGTTCTATTACTTCCACAACTGCGTCTACGACTTCATGTGGAAGAACAACCGGCGCCGCTACTCCGAGAAGTTCCCCACCTGGGACATCATCCGCAAGTACAACCGCGACTACAAATTGATCTTCGTCGGCGACGCGACGATGAGCCCGTACGAGATCCTGCAGCCCGGCGGCAGCGTCGAATACAACAACGAGGAGCCGGGTGCCGAGTGGCTGCAGCGGCTCACCAACGCATTCCCCAAGTTCGCCTGGATCAACCCCGAGCCGCAAGGCGTGTGGGGTTACCGGCAAAGCATCGCCGTCGTTCAGCAGCTGATGAATCAGCGCATGTTTCCACTCACGCTTCAGGGGCTGGAAGGAGCCATGCGGCTGCTCGGCAAATGAGCTGGCGCACGGCCCGCGCGACGCTCAGGCTGGCGGGTGCGGTGGCGGGTGCGGCGGCCTGGGCGCTGGCCCTGGCGGGTTGCGCGAACCTGGTCTTCCTGGCGCCGAAACCGGCAGTGGTCGAAGGCGCCGCCCCCGCGCCGCCCAACCCCGACCGGGCCGTGTACGCGCTCGAGATCGAAGCGCCCGAGGAGTTGCGGCCGCTGCTCAAGAGCTACCTCGACCTGGCGCGCTTCCAGAACGCGCCCGAGACCGAGGGCATCAACTCCGCCGAGCTCGACCGCCTGGTGGCCGCAGCGCCGGCGCAGGCGCGCGCGTTGCTCGAAACCGAGGGCTACTTCAATGCCCAGGTGCAGGTGACACGCGCCGACGGCGCGGGCGGCACACCGCTGCTGCGGGTGCGGGTCACGGTCGGGCCGCGCACGCTGGTCGACCAGGTCACGCTCGACGCCGCAGGCGCATTGCAAACGGCGATCGAAGCCGGCGATGCGCAGGCGATGGCGCAGCTCGCCGCACTGCGCCGGCAGTGGCCGCTGGCGCCGGGCCAGCCGTTTCGACAACCCGGCTGGAGCAATGCCAAGAACACCACGCTGGCCAACCTGCGCGCCGACGGCTACCCCGCCGCCGACTGGAAAAACACCAGCGCGCAGGTCGACGCGCCGGCCCACACCGCGAGCCTGAGCCTGGTGGCCGACAGTGGCCCGCGCTTCAGGCTGGGGCCGTTGAAAATCGAAGGCCTGCAGCGCCACGACGAAGACTCGGTGCGGCGCCTGGCCACCTTCGGCGCCGGCACGCCGTACAGCGAAAAGCTGCTGCTCGATTTTCAGGAGCGGCTGCAGCGGCTGGGGCTGTTCGAAGGGGCCAGCGTCGAGCTCGACCCCAACCCCGCCAACGCCGAAGAAGCCTCGGTGCTGGTGCGCGTGAAGGAGCTGCCCTTGCAGCAGGCCACCGTCGGCGTCGGCTACAGCGCCAACACCGGGCCGCGCCTGACCTTCGAACACACGGCGCGCAGGGTGTTCGACACGCGCTGGATCGCCAAGAACAAGTTCGAGCTGGGCCCCGACCTGAAATCCTGGCAGGGCGACCTGACCTCGCACCCGCTCGACGGGCAGTACCGCAACCTGCTGGGTGGCAACGCCGAGCGCTTGCGCTCGGCCGAAGAAGTGCGCACCGCGTGGAGCGCGCGCATCGGCCGCACCCAGGACACGCCGCGCATCGAGCGGCTGTATTACGCCGAGTATGTGCATGTGCGGCTCGACAACGTGGCCGGCAGCAGCAACAACGACGCGCTCTCGTACAACTACCACTGGGTCTACCGGGATGTGGACAGCGTGCTGCTGCCCACGCGAGGCGTCACCTATTCGGCCCAGGGCGCGCTGGGTTATGCGCGCAGCACCACGCAGGACAACGGCCCTTTCACCCGGGCTCAAGGCCGCGTCACCTGGTACCAGCCGCTGGGCGCGTCGTGGTATGCGACGCTGCGCGCCGAAGCCGGCCAGGTGTTTTCGGCCGAAAACGTGGGTGTGCCCGACACGCTGCTGTTTCGCGCCGGTGGCGACGAATCGGTGCGCGGTTACGCCTACCGCACGCTGGGCCCCAGCGTGAATGGCGCGGTGGCCAGCGGGCGGGTCATGTTCACCGGCAGCGCCGAACTGGCGCGGCCGATCTCGCCGCGCCGCCCCGCATTCTGGTGGGCAGTGTTTGTCGACGCCGGCAATGCCGCGAACCAATGGATGGAGCTGAGCCCCGCGCTGGGCTATGGCGTCGGCCTGCGCTGGCGCAGCCCGGTCGGGCCGCTGCGGCTGGATCTGGCTTACGGGCAGGAAGTGCGCAAGGCCCGGGTCCACCTGAGCGTGGGCATCGCGTTCTAGTATTCCGGCGCAGAGGTTTCGGAACATGATGAAAGCGATGGATTCGGCCCGAGGGCAAGGCGCAAACCACAGAAATACCCAAAGGTATTGCGAGGATTTGCAACGCCGCCATCGGGTCGAAGACGCGCTTTCATGTTCCGAAATCTCTGGGTCGGAGTACTAGATCAGTGACCATGGAGCAGCCCGACCCCACCCCGGCAGCGCCGGTGCGCCGCCACCGGCGCGCGCGCGTCGCCGCGCTGTCTGCGCTGGCCGGCCTGATCGTGCTGCTCGTGCTGGCGGCCGTGATCCTGGGCGCGCTGTGGTGGTCGGCGTTCAGCCAACCCGGCAGCGCGTGGTTGCTGTCCAAGGTGCCGGGGCTGGTGATCGTCAAACCGGAAGGCGCGTTGGGGCGCGACTTCGAAGCCGAGCGCGCTGAAATTCAACTGCCCAATGGCGACACGCTGGTGCTCAGCGCGGTCGGCTGGCGCGGCCTGACCGTGGCCCGCAGCGCCCAGCCCAATGCCTGGGTGCGCGCCCGCATCGACGAGCTGTATGCACAGCGCATCGACCTGGTGCCCGGCACCCGGGTCAAGCCGCCGCTGCAACCGCCGGCGTCGCTGCGCCTGCCGTTCGAACTCGACGTCACTTCCGTGAAGGTCACCGAATTGCACGCCGCTGTCTTGGGCGGACAAGCCCTGCGCGACCTGCGCGCCCGCCTGCACCTGGGCGCCGAGACCGGCGCGCTGCACCGCGTCGAGGCGCTGAGCCTGGCCTGGGGCCGGCTGCGCGCCAGCGGCGCGGCGCGCATCAAAACCGACGCGGCGATGGCCCTTGAAGCCGAGGTCGACCTGAACCAGGACGCCGCCGAGAACGTGTTGGCCTGGACCAGCCACACCCGCCTTGCCGGCCCGCTGCAAGCGCCTGTGCTGCAGGCCACGCTGCGCGTGCAACCCGCGCCACCGGCCAACGCCAAGGAGCCGGCACAACCCCAGTCGCTGGACCTGCGCGCCACTTTGCGGCCGTTTGCGCGCTGGCCGCTGGCCGACCTGCAAGCCAGCACCCAGGGCCTGGACCTGTCGGCCTTTCACGCCGCCGCGCCCGCCACCGCCTTGAGCGGCAGCGCCGTCGTCACCAGCCAGGGGCTGGACCAGCCGATCGGCGTCACGCTGCGCCTGAGCAACGCCCAGGCCGGCCGCTGGAACGAAGGCCGCTTGCCGGTGCGCAGCCTCAGCGTCGAGTTGCAGGGCCGCGCCGACGACCTGCGCGCGCTCGACCTGCGCCAGCTCGACGCCGAACTCGGCACCCAGGCCCAGGCCGCCGGCCGGGTCCAGGGCCAGGGCCACTGGACACCCGAGCGCTGGAACCTGCAAGCCGCGCTGCAGGCGGTGCAACCGTCGCTGCTGGACGCCCGCGCCCCGGCCATGCGGTTCAGCGGCCCGCTGACCGCCAGCGGCAGCGACTTTGCGCAAGCCGATGCCGACCGCGCGACGATCGAGCTGAAAACCGAGCTGACCGGCCAGGTCAGCGGTGCATTGCTCGGCGTCAAGGTCAAGCGCGAGCAAGCGCGCACCGTGCAACTCAAGCTCGATGCCCAACTCAATGCACTGCGGGTTGACGTGCACGAGCTTCAGGCGCAAACCGGCGCCGCGCGGGCCAGCGTGGCCGGCCAGCTCAGCCGGGCCCGCCGTGACGCGCCGTGGCGGGCGGTGGCGAAGGCATCGCTGGTCGACTTCGACCCGTCGCCGTGGTGGCCGGGCCGTGAGGATTCGCCGTGGCGCCAGGGCCCGCACCGGCTCAATGCCAAGGCCGACGTCGATCTCGGCATAGCGGCCGGTTTGGCCACGCAGTCGCTGACCGGGCAACTGGCGGCATTGCGCGGCCAGGCCAGTGTGACGATCGACAACAGTCTGCTCGCCGGCGTGCCCTTGAGTGGCGAGGTCCGCTTGCGCAGTGAAGACGGCGCCCAGGCCCTGCCGGTGCTCAGGCTCGATCTTGCCGGCAACACCCTGCGCGCCGAAGGCACCCTGAGCACCCGGCCGGGCGCCGGCACCGATGACCGCTGGGACCTGGTGCTGGCCGCACCGGCGCTGAACCGGCTGGCGCCGTTGTGGCGGCTGTTGCAACCCGCCGGCAGCAACACGACCCTGGCCGGTGCGGCCAACGCCCGGCTGCGCGTCAGCGGGCGCTGGCCCGGGATCAGCACGCAGGGTGAATTCGATGCCTCGGCCTTGAGCGCCGGTGGCTTGAGCGTGCAGCAGGCGCAAGGCCGCTGGCAGCTGGCCAATTCGCTCGAAGCCGCCGCCGACGCGCAGGCCACGCTGACCCGGGCCGCCTGGGGCGACGTGCGCGTCGAATCGCTGCAACTGCAATTGAAGGGCACGGGCCGCGCGCACAGCCTCGACGTGCGGGCCGAGTCCGGCGCGCTGCCCGCCGCGTGGACCCAGGCGTTGCAGGCGACGTCGAAACAAGCGCCGGAGCCGCCGGCGGTTGTGGCGGTTGCGGCGCCGGCCGACACCGCAGCGCGCCCCGGGCGCGGCGTGGCGCTGCTGCAAGCGCAGGGCGGCCTGCTGGCCGGGCAGGCGGGCGCCGCCGGTGGCTGGCGCGGCAGCGTGAGCCGGCTCGAACTGCAGGACAGCGCGGCCAATGCAACACCGTGGGTGCGCGCGCGCGACCTGGGCATCGACGTGCAATGGGCCGGCGGGCCGGCGCGGGTGGCGCTGCAGCCCGGCCGGGTCGAGGTGCTGGGCGGCGCGCTGCGCTGGAGCCGCCTGAACTGGAGCCAGCCGCAGGGTGGCGCGCCGGGGCAGATCGACGTCCAGGCCGAACTCGAGCCGCTGTCGGTGGCGCCGCTGCTGGCGCGGGTGCAGCCCACGTTCGGCTGGGGTGGTGACCTGAAGATGGGCGGCCGCATCAACCTGCGCAGCGCCCCCGCCTTCACCGCCGATGTGGTGATCGAGCGCCAGGGCGGCGACCTGAGCGTGACCGACGAAGTGAGCACGCAGGCACTGGGCCTGACTGACCTGCGCCTGGCGCTGGACGCCAAGGACGGCGTGTGGAGCTTCACCCAGGCGCTGGCCGGCAAGACCCTGGGCGTGGGGGCCGGCGCGGTGGTGGCACGCACCTCGGCGCAAGCCTTGTGGCCGGCCGCGGACGCGCCGATCCAGGGCGTGATGGAGCTGCAGGTGGCCAACCTCGGCAGCTGGGGCACGTGGGTGCCCGCCGGCTGGCGCCTGGGTGGTGAACTGCGCACCGGCGCCACCATCGGCGGGCGTTTCGGGGCACCGGAATACACCGGTGAAATCCGCGGCAGGGCGCTGAGCATCCGCAACTTTCTCGAAGGCGTGAACGTGAGCGACGGTGACGTGCTGATCGCGCTGCAAGCCACCACCGCGCGGATCGAGCGATTCAGCTTGCGTGGCGGCGCCGGCAGCCTGAACGTGGAAGGCACCGCCAGCCTGGGCGAAGCCCCGAAGGCCCAGCTCAAGCTCGTGGCCGACAAGTTCCAGCTGCTTGGCCGGGTCGACCGGCGTGTCGTGACCAGTGGCCAGGGCCTGCTGCAAATCGACCGCCAGACGCTTGCGCTGGAGGGCCAGTTCGGCATCGACGAAGCGCTGATCGACTTCAGCCGCAGTGACGCGCCGAGCCTGGCCGCCGATGTGCAGGTCAAACGCGCCCGGCCGGCCGACGACCCCAAGCTGGCGGCCGCAGCCGCCAAGGGGCCACCCGGGCCGCAGACGCCGTCGCGCAAGGTGGCGCTGGACTTGCGCGTCGCGCTCGGCGAACAACTGCGCCTGCGCGGGCGTGGCCTGGACACGCGCTTGCGCGGCGACCTGCGCATCACCTCGCCGGGCGGGCGGCTGGCCATCAACGGCAGCGTGAACGCCAGCGACGGCACCTACGCCGCTTACGGCCAGAAGCTCAGCATCGACCGCGGCACGATCAGCTTCAATGGCCCGCTGGAGAACCCCCGGCTGGACATCGAGGCCACCCGGCCCGACAGCGATGTGCGCGTCGGCGTGGCCGTCACCGGCACCGCCGTCAACCCGCGCGTGCGCTTGTTCTCGGTGCCCGAACTGTCGGAGATGGACAAGCTCTCGTGGCTGGTGCTGGGCCGCGGCAGCGACGGCCTGGGGCGGGCCGACACCGCGCTGCTGCAGCGCGCTGCGGTGGCGCTGCTGTCGGGCGAAGGCGAAGGGGTGACCGACCAGGTCATCAAGGCCATCGGCCTGGACCAGGTGTCGCTGCGCCAGAGCGACGGCGAGGTGCGCGAGACGGTGATCTCGCTGGGCAAGAACCTGTCGCGCCGCTGGTACGTGGGCTACGAGCGCGGGCTCAACGCCACCGCCGGCACCTGGCAGCTGATTTACCGCATCGCCCAGCGCTTCACGCTGCGGGCGCAGTCGGGACTCGACAATTCGCTGGACGTGATCTGGACCTGGCGCTGGCAGTGACGGGCCAGGCTAGCGTGCCGCCCGGTCCACCGAGACCAGCTGGCGGCGCAGGGCATAGTGCGGGTGCGGCGAGGTCAGATTCACCTCGACGACGACCCCCGTCTCCTGCTCGGCGAGCACGAAGCCGCGAATCATGCCGCCAGCACTGCCCGCGTGGCCCAGGACGCCATTTCTCGATGCGAACCCCCTGACCGCGACGCGAACCAGGGTGACGGGCTTGTCAGAGATGGTTCTCGACTCCAGTTTTTCGAACTGAAGTTCCAGCGGCCGCGACTCGCTGACACGTTGGGCGGTGTGAAATTCCCCAGTCCACTTTCCGAATCCCACCAGTTGCTTGGGCGCCGCCCCCAGGACTTCGGGGACCGATCCACTGCGAACCGAGCCCGGGCCCGACTGCGACAGCACCAATGCCCCGCCATCAAGCTCCAGTCCGGTGTCGGTCCGCTTTGTGACGAGGCGCGAGAAGTTGCCGACCGAGGCGCCTGAGATCGAGTCGAAGTCCCGGTAGGCCAGACGATCCCCGACCGCGACAAAGGGCGCGACACCGGCCGAAAAGGCGGGCGCCCTGGTCGGCAGCGCTGCGGCCACCGGTGGCTCGATTCGCGCCACCACCGGGGGTGGCGTCGCCGCGGGTGCGGGCGCCGGCGCGGGAGGCCGCACTGCCGCTGCATCGAGCGTGTTGATGCGATTCCTGACCAGGCCGGCAAACCGACCGTCGGGAAACTGCTTCAGGTACTCCTCCAGGTCCGCCTTCTGCGTGCTGGTCTTGATGGCCTCCCAGAACGCCAGCTCCATGGCAAAGGAATCGACCGCCGCGCTGGTCGGCGGCGCCGGTTTGGACGGAGCACTGGGCGCTGCCACCGGCGCGGCGGCCTTGAAGAAGAACTGCCCTTCCAGCGCCGTGTTTTCCCACGGCGTCTGGCGGTTGCTGCTTTCGATTCGCACCGCCGCGCGAACCCGCTTGAACACCTCCTCGACCGGCAGGCCGGCTTGGCGCATGACCCGCGCCAGGTGTTTGGTGTACAGGCCGTTGGTGCCGGTGCCGTCCTCGGCCACCGAGCCCGGAGCGGTTGAATAGGCCACGAGCGATCCGGAAGGCGCCGTCATGATCGCCAGCCCGTTCGACACCGATCGGGTCCGCGTGGCAAACGGGTTGTTCCGGCAAGCGTCGAGAATGATCAGGTTGACGCGGTTGCGCGCCGTCTCCATCTTCGACAGCACGAGCTGGGCGGTGATGGAGTCGTCAGCGATTTCATCTTCGTTGCGGATGTCGGAGTCGACCGACACCAGGTAGTTGTCGCCGCGCACCTGCACGCCATGCCCGGCGTAGTAGAACAAGCCCACGCCGCCCGACCGGCTGAGCCGGTCACCGAAGTCCCGCACCAGGCGCCGCATGTCGCGCAGCGTCGCGTTCTCGGCCTTGATCACCTCGAACCCCGACTCCTTCAACACGGCTTCCATCAACCGCGCATCGGGCACGGCATTCGGAAGCGGGGACTGCTTGTAGCTGCTGTTGCCAATGACCAGCGCGAGCCGGCTTTCGGTGGCGGGCTGGGCCGATGCGGCGCCTGCGGCGGCCACGACGGCGGCCACCACGGCCGCGGGCATCGCGCTGCGCAACAGCCGCAGCAGCACCGAGCCCGCCGCCCGGACCACGGTCATGCAGGGTGACAACAACCGCGATGTACCCCGAACCATCTCCAGCCACCTCTCGAAATCAATGCCGCCGTGTTGCCTGCCTTCTGAGGCCGCTCTGCTGGTGGCCCGACAGGAATCGAACCTAAGACAGGGTCTTCCTATGAAGAATCAGGTACTTCCAGGCTACCTGTACGCAAGGTTGCCCCCAAAGTTGCCCCTGGACGGCTGATCTGCCATGTGCTCTAGGCACTCAGTTCAATCAATCGCTCGCAGCCCTCTACGGCGCTTGTGACATCGCAAAGCCGAACGTCAACCGCTGTGGCCTCGCGAAGAATTCCCGCCCGATTGATCTGTAGCTGCTGCCGCTGCCGGGGCCCAAGCATCGGATCGTCATCACGAGGCACGTAGCTGATGAGCGCGGCGTTTGCGATTCCAGAAATCATGCGTGCGCGGAACAGCTCGAAAAGCTTGGCGTGGGCATCCTTGACGCTCTCCGATTGCCTCACGGGGTGAAGCACCAAGAAATGCATCACCGCTTTGGGCGAAAAGTAGCCGAATCGAACATGCGGCCCGCCATCGACCAATGGGCCGCCCTTTCCAAAGAACCGTGCCAACTCCGGTAATCTCTTAACTACCGCCTCGCGGACTTCCGTACTAAAGCGCCGTGTTACTTCCTCAGGTGAGGGGGCGTCTGCATCGTCCATTTCATCCAAGTTGTCTAGCTGGGCAAGGCTGGAGTAAAGAAGGGCGGCAGTCCGGTAAAGGTCGGCCGCGGACCGGGCCTCAGTCGTGCGCAGTGGTCCGGGGTTCAGACCAAAGACGGCCCTGTCCAACGCTTCAAGTCCGGCAGCGTTTGCAACCGCGGCGCACGCTCCAAGACCCTGATCAATGAGGGCTTTTGCCGACGCAGCGGCCTTCCCGTACAAGCAGTCCAATACATCGTCACGCAGCAATCGCTTCGACTGCCAAGTACCTGCGCGATAGTGGACCAGTCCAACCATGATTCGCTCGCCCGTTCCGGCCACTGGCTCCCAAAACAGCGGGCGCCAAGCACAAGTAGCGGGGGAGTCAAGCAAATCATTCACGGTAGGGATAGTAGATCATGGGGTTGCGGGAATCGAGCCAGCACCCTCGCAGCCAATGAAGATAACCGGGTGGCAACAACAGACGCAAGGCCGCACTGTCCCAGAGCGCCTGCTGTGGCCGCTTCGGCTTCCAACGGTTTCGCCCGATCAATGGCAAGCGCTTGAGCGATGGCCGACTGAGATACCGATTCGTTGGCGCCGGCCTCGGTCACCATCTTTGCCAGCTTGTTGACATCTGGCAGGTGCGCACCTAAACCGGCCGCTAGTTCGTGATCGATCCACGATTCGCGTGCGCCGTCCCAAAGCACATTCCCAAGATTGCGGTCACGGTTGTCTATCGCTTCGTCGGCTGTCACCGCGAGCGGCGTTGACTTGAACGTTGAGACAAGATCAAAGCCCAGTCGCAACAGCGCGTCCTGAGCGGGACCAGGTGCCATGCCAGCCACGCCAATTCGTTGCTTCAGACTCGGATAACCGTCATCGGCGCTGGCAAAAGAGACTTGTCCCAGCGCCTCATGAACAACAAAGGGTTCGGGGACATCGAGGCCCCAGGCCCTCAACAATATTGCGCTGAAGGCTTCAGCCGCCACGCCGGCAAGTGGCAGTCGCTTTAGAACAGCCGCTCGGTGTGTCCCATTCGGCAAGGTGATCACACATCGCAGCGCCCCGGTCACCCCGTCCCCCACCGGAGTTTCCGACCCTCGCACAAGATTTGCCGTGGACAAGCTCAAACCGATCTTCCCGGGTTCGTGGCCTCGAAAGGTAGGAGGCGATTCGATGTTATTCGATCCGGGTGCGCAACTTGGCGGCTTCCAATCAGCGTCCAATGGCCCTCAGATTTCGCGCTTCCCGAACCTCACAGTTGACCAGGCGCGACAGTTCGCGCAGCTTCAGCCAATGCCCGCCCGCCCAGGCATTCATTGAAGCCTTGGCCTTGCCCTCAGCCGTGCGCGGCCCCGTGGCCCGCTCCCACGGCTTCCATGTGCGGATCAGCGCCGCCTGCTTTGCCCTGCGCTCCGATGTCCAGCTGGTTGCCATGCGCTGCCTCCAATAGTTCGTTTTGCTGACTCGCATTCTTGCTTGCGTGCGCGTGCGCGTCTGCGCGTACTGCTCCGGTCGGCGTTGACCCGTTGTTGACCTGTTGGTGACCGTGCGAGATGTTCGCCTGCTTAACGAACGCCACCGGGCGCGGGTTCTTGATTTCGGCCAACGCTTCCAGCGTCGCGCGGCATTGCGCCTGCGCCTTCAGCGCCAGCGACAGGTTGACCTGAAACTGCTTCAGGTACTCCTGCGCTGCGGCCTTGCGCGCCAGACTCGTGAAGATTGTTTGCAACACCAGAGCTTGCCCGTACAGCATGGCTTCCACCGGGCGCATGTTGCCGTCGGCTACATCTTTGACTTGCTCGCGCAGTTCCTTGACCAAGTCGGCCAGGTCAATCGTGCCGGCGAACTTGCTCCAGGCGTCGATTCCCACTGCGCTTTGGATGCTCGCGGAAAGAAGTAGCTCATGCGGTTTCAGCGTTCGGGTGTCCGCTGCGGGTGTCGCCGGCTTGGCTGTGGCCTTCTTCGCCGCCGGCTTGGTGGTGTGCTTCTTCACGTCTCGATTCCTTCCGCTGTCCGCTTCAATGCCGTCGCCGGTGCTGGGATCAATGCATCGGCAGACTGAAGACCCGCCGCCGTGGCCGGGGCAGATGGTTCTTCTAGATACGCACCGCCGCACGGTGTAGGCGAGGAGTTCAATGCTCCCCGGATAGCACCGCGAGCCGGTGCAAGGATTGATGCGCTTACACCGCCAGCCGGTGCAATTCCGCTCTTCACTGCACCGCCAGCCGGTACATGCCGCGCGTTTTTCAGCGCTGGCGTTTCCGGTCTCATGTAGCTGCCACGTCGATAGAGCTTCGGTTCGATATCGAGCCCCTGCCCTTGATCAAGGTCGAGCCATGACAAGGCGAACCATGCCGCCTTGTTCGGCCGTGCGCCCTTGCGGGTTTCGATCAGCAACCCGCAGTCGATCAACTCGCGCCGCGCGCGCACGATGGTGTCATTGCTGCGCCAGCCCTTCGGCTTGAGGTACTTCGCGCACGCGGTCAGCTTGCCGTTGTTGTGGCCGGTGTACTGCATCGCAATGTCGATCAACAGCGACCGCGCCGGGTGGCTGGCGAGCCGATAGCCGGGGCTTTCGAGCACGACCAAGGGCAGCGGCACGAACGTCTTGCCGTCGCGCTTGTCACGGTTCCCTTTGAACTTGGCGCCGGCCACGCTCAGGCCCTATCGGCAACGCGACTCAAGAACCGATACAGGCCCCACAGATCGGCCACAGATAGCGCCGCAAGGTCCGCGCCCATGCCCAGCTCAGGAAACCGCGCGGCGAGGCATCGGAGCCGTTCCAGCCATGCTGCCGGCTTCATGCCTGCCCGCCCGTCTCGCGCAGCAGCACGTAGAGCGCCACGCGGTGCAGCTTGCCGCTGTCGGTGGCCTGTTGCACCCACTGGGTCAGGATGTCGAAGCCTCGCTGCTTCAGCTCCAAGATGCGCGCCGCGGGCGCCAGGATGTCGCCATCGCGCCGCAATTGAATCGTGCTCTTGGGGCCGCCGCGCAAGAGGTTGAGTGTCCGCCGTCGCTGGGCCGCTGCGTCATTGCCTCCGTTGGAGCCATCACCATCATCACCGAGGTTGCCGACGTTTCGATTGCGGTTGCCGTTGCCGCCGTTGCCTGCCTTAAACTCCACGCGCAATTCCTTCGGGGCCGCTTCGTTTTTGGGGGTGGCCTTTTTTTCGTTCATGGCTCATCCCCCTACGCTGTTGCACTGGCCAGCGGCCGGGCTTCGAGCCATTGCTCGACTTCGGAAACGCGCCAGGCTACCGCTCGCGCGCCGATGCGCACGGGGGCGGGGAATGTGCCCGCCTTCACTGCCGCGTAGATGGTGGAGCGGGACAACTGAACGAGTTGTTCAACTTGTCGCCGCCGTGCGAGGGCCTTGTCGGATTGGGCCTGCCGGAACGTGTCTGCTGCCATGTGCGCTTTCCGCAATGCCCGGGAACACCCCGGACTTCATGGCCTGATTTCATTCGCGTTTGCGCTGGCGGAATAGCGTCAAGGTTCGCCAGGTTTCGCCCGAAACCTACCCCCCGGTTTTGGTCTTCCTCGGCGGTCGCCCGCCCGCGCGATGCCAGTTCACGACCTGCGCAATGGCGTCGCGAGAACCCTGTGGCAGTGACGAATATCGATCAGCAAGGAATTCAAGAACCCGCTGCTTCGGCGTGCCACTTGTACCCTTTCGAGCGTACTCCCATGCGCGAGTAGCGATAGCAAGTAGCTCCGGGTAATCGGGCGAATCGGCATCGAAGAACGGCGCTTCGAAGGGCGAGCCGTCTCCCAGTGTCGCGTGCTCGAAGTCTCGCAGGGCGCCGGTACGAACCACAAACACACCGTCGCTGGGGAGACCACCGGCAGGATAGAAGTTGCGTCGGTCGCTCCAGGGCTTCTTGATGTCCTCCTTCCTGTGAAACTCGTTGTCTTTGAAATGCGCCTGCAGGCTGGCCCAGGTGCCGTCAGTGCGCCTGAGGAACGTACCCTCCAAGTTGGACATCGTCACTTCTGGGCCTCCGGTCAGCTGATGGAACCTGAACTCCACGTCGAACAGCTCATTCCCCGTCATTGCCAAGTCCCACACACCATCTATGGGGGACACTTCCTTTTCGAAATGAATGCACGGCGTGTCGGCAGTTATCTCCGCGACGGGTTCCAACAAATAGCCGTCGACAACGGTCACCTTGTCCGCCCTCGGCAAGCCGTCCAAGCCGATCGGCGGGAGTTCATAGGTGGGGACATCCGCATAGCGAATGACGCTGCCCAGCCTTGCGCGCGCGCCATTCACGAACTCCATCGAGAGCGTCAGATGCTTGTCCAACCCCAGACGGAGCACGTCAGGGACCCCGACTGGCTCGTCGAACAGTATCGAGAGATGTGCTGCTGCATCATCCAGAGACAGCCATTGCTTGAGCTTGAGCAGCTTCCTCACTACTGCCCTTTCAGCTCGACTTCTTTGCCGGTCGGCCGCCGGCACGCTGCCAATTCACGACTTGAGCAATGGCGTCACGCGAGCCTTGAGGCATTGTGGGATAGGCACCCTCAAGATAGTCGAGAACTCGCCGCTTTGGCGTGCCCTTTGTAGTCGCTCGTGCGTGCTGCCATGCTCGAACTGCAATGGCGAGAAGCTCGGGATAGTCTGCTGCGTCCGCATCAAAGAATGGCGCACTGAAGGGCCCGGTCTCGCCTGGAAGAAGCGCCTTTGACTTCGCCCACTCAAGCCAAGGAACCGTGTACCTGATCGACTGGGCCCACGCCAAGAACTGTTCCGGGCCGTACAACGCCTCGCGTCCCTTGTTTGTTCCCCGCTTGTCGCCCAGGCCAACAGCACTGCGGTCGAGAACGTGACACAGAACGCTGATCGTCTTGCGATGCCCATCAAGGATCGCGTTCACTTCCTCTATCCTTTCAAGCAAGCTTTCGAAACTCTCGTCGTCTCCGGTGTAGGTTTCTCGACTGAGGTCTCCGTAGGGTTCGAGCGTGAAGTCCGGTGGCTGCGTGAACGGCTGCGCAGTGTCGAACTCCCACAAATGGGGGACAAGACATGGAAACCCTTCAGGGTGCTCCTCGCGCACGATAGATTGCGGGTCGATGCCACCGAGGATCAGCATGCCTTCGTTGTGGGTCCACGCGTCTAGCTTCAGCCAATACGCCAAGGTCGAATTGCTGACGGGGTCCGCCCTGACGAGTTCGCTACGCTCCAGCACGTCAGCAACCCATTTGGGGTCGTTCATCAGCGCAATTGACGCAGCGATCCTCTTTCGGCTAATTGCCATCCCGCCCCCTTCGGTGCGTTCCTTGTCCGAGTGCCACGCCCGCCAGGCAAGGGAACCCGGTTTTCGCCCTCGATGATCAGTCTCAGGCTAGGCGCAGCGAACTTGGGTCTCCTGTCCTTCACGCCGCCTTGAACGGGATCACATCCGCACCCTTTCGCAGCGCGTCGATGCGATCACCCCACCACTGCATCATCTTCGCGCGCTCATCGAGCCACTGCGCCCGGTTATACGCGCCGCGCACTTCGTCGCGGTCTTCATGGGCCAGTTGCTTTTCGATGAAGTCGCGGTTCCATCCGCCCTCATTGGCGCATGTCGAGAACAGCGTGCGAAAGCCGTGAGCCGTGGCGATGCCTTTGTAGCCCATGCGGGCCAGCGCGCTGTTCAGCGTGCCGTCGCTCAAGGGCTTGCCGGGATAGAAGGGAGAGGGGAACACGAGGGCGCCGCCCCCGCTCAGAGGCCGTATCACGTCGAGCGCCGCCAGGGCCTGCGCCGAGAGTGGCACCGTGTGTTGGGTCTTCATCTTCATGCGCACCGCCGGAATGCGCCACAGCGCTTGCCCCACGTCGAATTCCTCCCACAT
>JANORB010000023.1:0-10635 GCA_031415135.1 Methylibium sp. | reverse complement strand
TTTGGCGAAGGCAATTTCAAGGCGCTGTTCGAAAGCATCGAGCTTGACCAGATGCGCCGCGGCGTGCTGAGCAAGGGCTGAACATGGTCACCCGCAAGGGCCTGAACCAGGGAGTGGCCCCTGTCACCTACGGCACTGGCGAGCGCCCGCCGCGCGGGGACTACGGCCGCGCGCGCAGCGACTACACCTGCGAGCAAAACCACGCCCAGTACACGGCGGCCGACCACGAAACCTACCAGCGCCTGTACACACGCCAGCTGCAGCAGCTGCCCGGCCTGGCCTGCGACGAGTTCATCCACGCGGTGCAACAGCTGGGTGAGCCGGCGCAGATTCCGCGCTTCGACGCCATCTCCGAGCGCCTGCAACGCGCCACCGGCTGGCAGGTGGTGGGCGTGCCGGGGTTGATCCCCGAAGAAGCCTTCTTCGCGCTGCTGGCCGAGCGCCGCTTCCCGGTCACGGACTGGATCCGCAAGCCCGAAGAATTCGATTACGTGGTCGAGCCCGACATCTTTCACGACCTCTTCGGCCACGTGCCGCTGCTCTTCAACCGCACCTTCGCCGACTACATGCAGGCCTACGGCGCGGGCGGCCTGAAGGCGAGCCGGCTCGAATCGTGCGAATACCTGGCGCGCCTGTACTGGTACACGGTCGAGTTCGGGCTGATCGCCACAAAGGACGGGTTGCGGGCCTACGGCGCGGGCATTCTGTCGTCGGCCGGTGAGTTGCGCCACAGCGTGCTGAGCCCCGCGCCGCAGCGTGTGGGCTTCGACCTGGAACGCATCATGCGCACGCTGTACCGGATCGACAGCTACCAGGCCAGCTACTTCGTGATCGACTCGTTTCAGCGCCTGATCGACGCCACGGCACCCGATTTCACGCCGGTGTACGCCCGCGTGTCACGCCTGCAACCGCTGGCCGCCGACGCCAGCATGGTGGGCGAGAAGACGTACTGAACGGCACGCCAGGATCGAGCTTGCCGCGGCCGTTCAACCCTCAACGAGCAGCGCCTCCACCAGCCGCTCGAGCGCCACGAAATCGGGCTCGCCCAGATAGCGTTTGACGACTTCGCCGCGCTTGTTGATCAGCAGCGTGGTGGGCGTCAAGCGCACGTCACCGAACGCACGCGCCACCGCGCCGGTGTTGTCGATCACCACACCGAACGGCAATTGGCGCGACTGCGCAAAGCCGACGACCGCGGCCGGCGGGTCATAACTCATCGCCACCGCCAAGGTCTCGAATCCGCGCGCCTTGAAGCGCTCATGGGTGGCGGCGATCCGCGGCATCTCGTGCACGCAGCTGACGCAACTCGTGGCCCAAAAATTCACCAGCACCACCTTGCCGCGCAAGGCGTCGGTGCTGGACGGCGTTCCATCGAGCAGCGTGTACGCCACAGACGGGGCCATTTGGCGCACGCCTACACTTTCAATCGCCGAGAACGCGCCGGCCCCGATTGCCAGGGCAAGGCCAAAGGCGGCAAAGTAGCGGGCTGTTTTCATTCAAGGATTCTCATGCAACGAAGAAAGTTTACGGCACTGCTCGGCTCGGTCGCCGGGCCGTGGGGCCTGTCGGGGCGCGCCAGCGCGGCAAACCTCAGTGAATTCGATGCGGCTTCGGGCGTTCGCGCGGCGCTTGAACGTGGTGCCGTTGCGGCCGTGGGGCTGCTGGGCAAGACCGACGGCTTTCTCGGCAACCCGAAGGTTCGCATCCCGCTGCCGGGCTACCTCAACGACGCCGCGAAACTGCTCAAGGCCATCGGCCAGCAAAAGCGTGTCGATGAGTTGGTGACCGCGATGAACCGGGCGGCGGAAGCCGCGATGCCCGAAGCGAAATCGCTGCTGGTCGGCGCGGTGAAGGCCATGAGCGTGGACGACGCGGTCAAGGTGCTCAAGGGAGGCGACAACTCGGTCACACAATTTTTTGCCGACAAGACCCGCGAGCCGCTGGGGGTGAAGTTTTTGCCGATCGTGACGCAGGCGACGCAGAAGGTGTCGCTGGCGGCCAAGTACAACTCGGTCGCGACCAAAGCCGCCAGCCTGGGGCTGGTCAAGCAGGAAGACGCCAACATCGAGCAGTACGTTTCAGGCAAGGCGCTGGACGGACTGTTCCTGATGATCGGCGAGGAGGAACGCAAGATCCGCAAGGACCCGGTGGGCACTGGCAGCGCCATCCTCAAGAAGGTCTTCGGTTCACTCAAGCAAGGCGGCTGAGCGGCCGCCCGCCGAGTCACAGCCCCTTGGACAACTCGAACATCAAGGCCGAGGGCAGCGAGCGTGCAATGGCGTCGCGGCCGACGCGGGCCATTCGTGAACCGCTGAAGCCCGACATCTCGAACGCATTGCCTTGCTCGATGATTTCGATGAAGGCGAATTCAGGCACCTCGTCGACGATCTCGTCGCGGAACTTGCCAAAGCGTTCACCGTTCTGGATGGCTTCGATGACGATGGCGTGGGGCAGGCCGTCGCGGCAGAAGTCCGAGGCTTCGTCGACTGAATTGACGAAGTCGACGACCAGGCCCATGTTCTTCAACGCATCACGGATCAAGGCGCGCATCTCGCGCCGCGACGACACCACCAGGACATGGTTGCCCGCCAGCGGCTTGGAGTTGGTGCTGGGGGCAAACCCGTCGTCGAACTCCATCGTGCTGACGCCTTCGAGTTCGTCGTGGGCGGTGCGCGGAAACTCCACAGTCAAGGTGGTGCTGCCGGCGTGGTCGACACGCTGGACCGGCAAGCCCATGGTTGCCGCAGTTTGATCCAGCATGCGCCAGGTCAGCGCGCTGAGCTCGGGCGGCGGCCGGGTGGCCGACGGCCCGCCCTGGGCTGGGTCGGACAGCCGGTGCGAGAAGCGGCAGCTCAGCCTGGCGTGCGCCGGCCAGGGCATGATGTCGATGGTGAACTCGATCTGGTCCTGGGCATTGGCCAAGGCCCAATCGAGGGTGGTGTTGAGCAGGCTGAACAGCAGCGACCCATCGACAATCACCTCGGCCGATTTCAGGGCCGGCTTGAGCACAATGCCGCGCGCTTGAGTTTCGCGGCTGCGGTGGGCAAGAACCGTCTTGAATGTGGTGGCCAGTTGCAGTCTTTCGTGCGACTGGCGCAGCCGCCCCGACGCCAGGCGCGACAGTTGCTGCCCCAGCATTCCCGCATGGCGCGCTTGCTCCACCTCTTCCCGCAACGCCTTGAGGCTGGCCCGGTCGATGCACCCGGTGGTGGTGAGCGTGTGGATCCGCTCCAGTGCCGCAGTCAATGGCGCGGCGATTTCGGCACCGATTTCGGACACGAGTTGATGCCAGCGCTGGGCGTCGCCGCGTTCACTTTCGGCGACTGCGGTGAGCATCGGGCTGGGCCGGCCTGGCGTGCGGATGATCTCGGACATGTCCATACCGTGTTCCCTTCTTCACTCTCTGAATTGCCGGGGCGGGCCGGCAAACGTTACAAATCGTGAACAGAGTTTGCTTTGCATTGGAGCGGCGCGCCAGCCCTCTGACCTCGTTTCCATCACTTTGAGGGAGTGTGAATTTCACAGCCGTTGATGACGGCGGCGAAATGCGGCGCAATGTCACGAGTCGGGCGGATGCAGGTGCCGATGCAGGCACGCCGCGCCCGGCACCCAACCCCGCCGGCGAAGTGCCTTTCAGATCACCTTGGAGGTGCGCAGCGCCTCGATCTCGACGTCAGTCAAGCCCAATTCCGACAGAATCTCGGCCGTGTGCTCGCCCAGCAAGGGTGGCGGCCGGAGGTACGCCACCGGTGTGGCCGAAAGTTTGATCGGGTTGGCGACAAGCCGCACCGACGCCGACAGCGGATGGGGCATTTGCACCGTCATTTCACGCGCAAGCACTTGGGGATCGGCAAAGACTTCGGCCAGGTCGTTGATGGGGCCGCAGGGCACCTTGGCGGCTTCGAGGGCGTCAAGCCAATCGGCGCGGCTGCGCAGTTTCAGCGCCGCCGCCAACAGCGGGACCAGCGTGGCGCGGTGCCGAACCCGCTCGGCGTTGCGGGCAAACTGCGGGTCATCCGCAACACCATGCAGGCCCGCCACCTCGCAGAATTTGACGAACTGGCGATCGTTGCCCACGGCCAGGATCAGGTGCCCATCGGCCACTTCGAAAACCTGGTACGGAACGATGTTCTGGTGCGCGTTGCCGGCGCGCTGCGGCGCCACGCCGGTGGCAAGGTAGTTCGCACCCAGGTTGGCCAGCATCGCGACCTGGGTGTCCAGCAGCGCCATGTCAATGGCCTGGCCCTGGCCCGTGAGGTCGCGGTGGCGCAGCGCGGCCAGGATGGCGGTGGCGGCGTACATGCCGGTGAACAGGTCGGCCACCGCGACGCCGACTTTCTGCGGGCCGCCGCCAGGCTGGTCGTCGGCGATGTCGGCGCGCGAGGGTCCGGTCACGCTCATCAAGCCGCCCATGCCTTGCACCGCATAGTCATAACCGGCGCGGTCGCGATACGGGCCGGTCTGACCGAAGCCGGTGATCGAGCAGTACACCAGCCTGGGGTTGAGCGCGAGGAGGCTGGGTGCATCGAGCCCATAGCGGGCCATGTCGCCGACCTTGTAGTTCTCGACGAACACGTCGCTGAGCCGCGCCATTTTCCGGATCAGCGCCTGCCCCGGCTCGCCGGAGATGTCCATCGTGATCGAGCGCTTGTTGCGGTTTGCGCCAAGGTAGTAGGCGGCTTCGGCGGTGTCGTTGCCGGCGCAGTCTTGCAAGAACGGCGGGCCCCAGCCGCGCGTGTCGTCGCCGCCGGTCTGCCCATTGCCGGCGGGGCGTTCCACCTTGATGACGTCGGCACCGAGGTCGGCCAGTGTCTGCGTGCACCAGGGGCCGGCCAGCACCCGCGACAGGTCGAGCACGCGAACGCCGGCCAGCGCTTGCTGCGGGGGGCGAGGTGAGGCTTGGGTCACGCGCGCCATTGTGCGGCAGCGGCACTGAAGCGTCGCCCCGGATAATCGAGCGATGCGAATTCCTCGTGCCGCACTTGCTGCGGTTGTGATGGCGGGCTGCTCGCCGACGCTCGATTGGCGCCACATCCGCCCCGAGGGTGCGGATGTGGACGCGCTGTTTCCCTGCCGCCCGGATCGGCATGCGCGAGCCGTGCTGCTCGCGGGCGCGCGGACGAAGATGGAGATGCTGGTGTGCAGCGCGGGCGGTGCGACTTTTGCGCTGAGTTTTGTCGACCTGGCTGATCCGGCGCTCGTCACTGCCGCAGTGGCCGAGTTGCGAGCGGCGGCCTTGGCCAACATTGGCGGCGTGGAACTGGGCCGCGAGCCGGTGCAAGTCAGCGGCATGACGGCCAATGCGCAAGCCGCCCGGCTGGTCATCAGCGGCCGCTTGCCCGATGGAGACGCGGTGCAGGAGCAGGCAGCATTTTTTGTCAGGGGATTGCGCGTTTACCAGGCCAGCGTGATCGGCGCCAAGCTGCGCGCTGACATGACCGACACGTTTTTCGCAAGCTTGAAGCTGCCGTCATGACGAGCACGCTGGCGCGCGCCGACGACGCACTGGAATCGCGCGCGCTGTTGCCCCGGCGGCGCGCCGTGCTGGTGTTTCTGGCGTTTGCATTTGCGTACTTCTTCTCGGCGCTGATCCGGGCGGTGACCGCTACGCTGGCACCACAGTTCAGTGCCGAGCTCAGCCTGAGTTCGGGCGACCTGGGCTTGCTGGCCGGCGCCTATTTTTTCGGCTTTGCGGCGATGCAATTGCCGCTCGGCAGCGCCCTGGACCGGTTCGGGCCGCGCCGCGTCTTGCTTGGCCTTCTGGCGGTTGCCGTCGTGGGTTGCGCGGCCTTTGCGATGGCGGGCAGCTTCCTGGGCCTGACGCTGGCACGCGCGCTGATTGGTGTCGGCGTGGCGGCCTGCCTGATGGCGCCGATGACCCTGTTTCGCCGCAGCTTCAGTCCCGTGGCCCAGATGCGCGCCAATTCCTGGATGCTGATGACAGGGTCGCTCGGCATGGTGGCGTCCACGTTGCCGGTCCAATGGCTGTTGCCGTGGCTGGGGTGGCGCGGTTTGTTTTGGGTCGTCGCCGCCTGCGTGGCGGCGTCGTTGCTCACCATCGCTTGGCTGGTGCCGCACGACGGGCCCGTGCAGCGCGCTCACGCCGGGTCGGAGCGTGGCTATGCGCAGGTGTTTCGCCACCGCACGTTTCAGCGCTTTGTGCCGATGGGGTTTTGCCAGTATGGCGGTCTGGTCGCCATCCAGTCGCTGTGGGCCGGACCCTGGCTGGTGCGGGTGTGCGGCTGGACCCCGGCCCAGGCGGCGCAGGGGCTGTTCGGCATCAACGCGGCCATGCTGGTGGCGTTCATGGCCTGGGGCTGGGTGCTGCCGCGACTGTTCGCAAACGGCTGGACCGCACATCGACTGGTGGCCCTGGGCATGCCGGGCAGCATCGCAGCGCTGTTGCTGGCAATCTGGTTGGGTCCGCAGGCTTCCGCGTGGGCCTGGGCGCTGTTTTGCGTTGCGAGCACGTTTGTATCGTTGTCGCAGCCCGCCATCGGTCAGGCATTCCCGGCCACCGTGGCGGGGCGCGCGTTGTCGGCCTACAACCTGGCAATATTTGCCGGCGTCTTTTCGATTCAGTGGGGGATCGGGCTGGTGATCGACGGGTTGCGGGCGCGGGGCTGGTCCGACTTGTCAGCCTTCCGGGGTGCTTTCGCGTTGTTTGCGGCGTGTTGTACCTTGTCCTACGTGTGGTTTTTGTGTCGCGATGACACTGCCGCCCGCTCGGAAGCTGAGATTACACGCTGAACTGCCGATAAATTTGCACCATGCCCGGACTCATCATCATTGCGCACGCGCCCTTGGCCACGGCGCTCAAGGCCGTCGCAGAACATGCTTTCCCCAATTGCAGTCGTACGCTGGAGGCCCTGGATGTGCCGCCGGACATGCCGGCCGATGAAATTGAAGCCCGAGCCCGCGAGATCCTGGCACGGGTGCGCAATCCGGAAGCCTTGATCTTTACCGACGCGTTCGGCGCCACACCTTGCAATGTGGCCCAACGACTGGCCGACGGAAACCAGGTCAAACTGATTGCCGGCGTCAATCTGCCGATGTTGTGGCGGTCGTTGTGCTATTGCGCAGAGGGTCTTGATGCCTTGATTGCCCGCGCAATGGCCGGGGCCCCTCAGGATGTGATGCTGGTGGCGACGTCACGGCCGCAAAATCAGACCTTCAATCCGGGATCGAATGATCAAGACCAGAATAAAAATCAGCAATAAATTGGGACTGCACGCCCGCGCTTCCGCCAAGTTCACCAAACTGGCCGGCAGCTTTCAAAGCGATGTCTTCCTGAGCCGAAACGAGCGCCGCGTCAATGCCAAGAGCATCATGGGTGTGATGATGCTCGCGGCGGGCCTTGGAGCCGAATTGGAGATTGAAACCCAGGGGCCAGACGAGCAAGTTGCGATGGATGCATTGGCGGCGCTGGTCAATGACAAATTCGGCGAAGGGCAGTAGCCGCTGGCGTCAGGGATCGAAGCCCTGAACGCGGGATGCCGTCTGTCATTCGCCCATGAAGTGGCGCCGGTACCGAACAGGTAGATCCTCGACACGCAACAGCAGCGGCAGATCCGCGGTGTTGAAGTCGGGATCCCAGGCTGGAGCACCCAGCAGCTTTGCGCCGCAGCGCAGATAGCCCTTGACCAACGCGGGTGCTTCGACGCTCAAGTCGCGCCGAAGCTCTTCGACGGGGAGCGGCATTCGGGGCGTCACTTGCCACTCCACAGGCGCGGGGTGGGTGCGTCGCAGTTGCTCCCACAGGCTGGCCGCAAAGTGGCCTCCGTCCCGCATGCTGACACTGGCGCAGCCAATGATCGTGTCCAGCTTGTTCCGAAGCATGAACTCCGCGAGTGCGCCCCACAGCGCCAGGATGGCGCCGCCTGAGCGCCAACCCGGGTGCACACACGACCGCCCCAACTCGACCATGTTCTTGCTGAGCGGCCACAGGCGCGTCAGGTCGAACTCGGTCTCACTGTACCAGCCGCCGACCCGTTTGGCCGCCGCGGGCGTCAGCACGCGGTAGGTTCCGATTACCGGTCCAGGCTCGCCGTAGCGGCCGGTCGCGCGCACCAGCAAGTGCTCGCAGAAGGCATCAAAAAGGTCCACGTCGAGCCCGGCCGGCGTGCCACGCGGCACCGTGAGCCGCGCCCCCATCTCCTGAGCAAAA
Source organism: Methylibium sp. (assembly GCA_031415135.1). GTDB lineage: Bacteria > Pseudomonadota > Gammaproteobacteria > Burkholderiales > Burkholderiaceae_C > LGRD01. Next base: position 2,468 of record JANORB010000023.1, on the reverse strand, counting down.
ACCAGGTACCTCAGCTGCTGGGCCTGGCGCACCTCGTCTTCATCGCTGGCCCAGACCACCTCAAACCGGGTTCGGTCCGACTTGACCCCGCCCACGCTCGACGACCCGGCGCGCGGCGGCGACCATACGGCCGCGGATGCGCCCAGATTCGAGATCGGAAAGGTGGGCTGGGGCAGTTCTCGCATCGCAGTCTCCTGGATTCAACGGTGGGAATGTTCGAAGAACTGGATGACACCTTGGTGAAGCCTGGGTGACGACGAAGTGACACGCGCGCGGCCGTCGGTCTGGCCGGTGCGTTGTGATGTCGGCCGACGCACTGCTAGCATCGGCGCCATGAGTATTCAGGTGTTCGGTCTGCCCGTTTCCCGGGGTGTCGCAATCGGACGCGCGGTGCTGGTGGCGTCGAGCCGCGTCGATGTGGCTCACTACTTTGTTGAAGAGGCGCAGGTCGAGGCAGAGATCGCTCGCTTGCGGATATCTCGCGACGCGGTCGCGGCCGAATTGAGCGCGCTGCAGCGCGACCTGCCCGCCGACGCACCTGGCGAGCTTTCGGCGCTGCTCGACGTTCATCTGATGCTCCTGCACGATGACAACGTGACGGGGGCCGCAAAGCAGTGGATTCGGGACCGCCACTACAACGCCGAATGGGCTCTGTCGGCGCAGCTCGAAGTGCTGGCACGCCAGTTTGACGAAAGGGAGGACGCGTACTTGCGCGAGCGCAAGGCCGACCTGGAACAGGTGGTGGAACGCCTGCTTCGGGCCATGACGCGGGGAGCCCCTTCGGCGCCTGCGCCGGCGCAGGGTGTGCGCCAACGCGAATCCGCCGGCGAAGACCCATTGGTTCTGGTGGCCAACGACATCGCGCCGGCCGACATGCTCCAGTTCAAGCGGAGTGTGTTCACCGGTTTCGTCACCGATGTGGGCGGCAAGACCTCGCACACCGCCATCGTCGCCCGGAGCATGGACATCCCGGCCGTCGTTGGTGCCCGTGAGGCGAGCCGCATCATCCGGCAGGACGACTGGCTGGTCATCGACGGCGACGCGGGCATCGTGGTCGTCAATCCGTCGCCGATCGTCCTGGAGGAGTACCGCTTCCGGCAACGTCAAAGCGGGCTTGAACGCGAGCGGCTTTCACGCTTGCGTCACACGCCGGCGGTGACGCTCGACGGCGAACGAGTCGAGTTGCTTGCCAACATCGAACTGCCGGCTGACGCCGCCGGAGCGCTCGACGCCGGTGCCGTTGGCGTGGGCCTGTTTCGCAGCGAATTCCTGTTCATGAATCGCGGCGGGGAACTGCCGGGCGAAGAAGAGCAATTCGAAGCGTATCGCGCCGCTGTCGAGGCGATGAAGGGTCTGCCGGTCACCATCCGCACGGTCGACATCGGCGCCGACAAGCCGATGGACCGCCCTTCGGCCAGCGAGTCTCGCCATGACCATGCACTCAACCCCGCTCTGGGATTGCGGGCGATTCGCTGGAGCCTGTCGGAGCCGGGCATGTTCCGGCAGCAGTTGCGGGCGATCCTGCGCGCCAGCGCCTTTGGTAAGGTCAGATTGCTGATTCCGATGGTGGCCCACCTCAGTGAGGTCCGCCACACACTGGAGGCCCTGGCACGCGCAAAGCAGCAACTCAACGAAGCCGGCAAGGCTTATACGGATGTTGAAGTGGGGGCGATGATTGAAGTTCCCGCAGCGGTCCTGATGCTGCCCGCCATCTTGAAGTACTTCGACTTCGTCTCTCTCGGCACGAATGACTTGATCCAGTACACCCTCGCCATCGATCGGGCTGACGAAGCCGTGGCCCACCTGTATGACCCGTGGCATCCCGCAGTGCTCAAGTTGATTGACCAGACGATCGCGCAAGCGCGCGCCGCGGGCAAAGACGTCAGTGTGTGCGGTGAGATGGCGGGCGACGCAGATTTCACCGAGGTGCTGCTGGCCATGGGGCTGCGCAGTTTCTCAATGCATCCTTCGCAGATTGCCACGATCAAGCAACGAGTCTTGCGCGCGGATGCGGGGCGATGGGCAAGCCGCCTGGGTTCCGTGCTCGATGCTGAGCGACCGGACGAAGAGTGCCAAGCCATCCGGCAATCCTTGCATCTGTCCGCAGGAGTTGCGCATCCTTGGCCGTGAGGTCGCTGGCCTGCGGTGTGGGCAGCATTGCGCCGAAGCCGGTGCGTGTGGGGTCATGCGACGAGGGAATGGGCATCTGCGCTGCGGTCTGTTCAGACCACGCAACCCGGGATCAAATGCGGGGCTCGGCCCGAGCCCACAACTGGTCGATTCGAAAGGGGTTGACGATCGATCGGAAAGCAAGGCATAATCGTGGTCTTCGCTGAACGAGCATTCAGTGATGAGCCGCAAGGCGCGATCTTTAAAAACTAACAGCCGATAAGTGTGGGCGTTTGAAGGCGAGTGCTTCGAGGTAGAGGCTGCAAGGCTGAAGCCGAGGCGAGTCATGTTGACTGATG
>JANORB010000022.1:0-47330 GCA_031415135.1 Methylibium sp. | reverse complement strand
CATCAGTCAACATGACTCGCCTCGGCTTCAGCCTTGCAGCCTCTACCTCGAAGCACTCGCCTTCAAACGCCCACACTTATCGGCTGTTAGTTTTTAAAGATCGCGCCTTGCGGCTCATCACTGAATGCTCGTTCAGCGAAGCCTCGAATTATGCCACGATCTTTGATGCAAGGTCAAATATTCATTCGCAAAGATGAAGAGGTGCCCTCGGCACGATGGCTCTGCGCCGCAAACGCCGGCCGTGCGCAGTGTCCTGCGGTGCGCAGTACATCGACCCGCAACGACTGCACGCTTGATCCAGGAAGCCGCGCGAATTGAAGCCGTGTCGTTCTTCCCGAGACTTCCCGCCGCTTGTTCAACCGTCGAAACAGGTGGCAGTCCATTTCAATTGACCGATCACACTGATCATGAACTGCCAGCCGCACCTTGACGAATGGTGCGTTGCGCGTGTGGTCGGCGAACTCAGTCGGATGCCTGCCAACGATGGGCAGCAGTTCATCGATAGGCTGTTCAGATGCATCGGCAGCCGTGTCAACAGCAGCGGCGTCATGTCTGGCTCGACCCGCCACGCCCGCCCACTCTCTGGCGGCATCACCTTCGCGATGGGCATTCGAAAGCTCTTGTCTGCGGTGGTCTCGCAGTTCCTGCCGCACGACCCACAACACGCCGCAGACCACCCACAGCAGCCCGAGATAGGCCGTGGGGGCCGGCCTTTCGCCGATCACCAGGACGGCCAGTCCGAACGCAACCACTGGTTCGCACAGCGCCAAGGTCACCCCAGTGGCGGGCGTGATGTGGCGCAAGGCCTGGCTGAACAGCAGGTAGGGCACGCCGGCGGTCACAACGCCGGTGTAGGCCACCGCGGCGAGGTCCGCGCCGGTGAATGCCGGCGCGCCGCCGACGAGCCATGCCACCGGCAGCGCGACCGCGGCGGCGACACCAAAGGCCTGCAGCGTGATGGTGGACGCTGGCGCCACCCGCGCCATGCGTGTGTTCAGCAGCGTGTACGCCGCATACGACAAGCCGGACAACAGGCACAGCAGGATGCCGACCCCGTCGAAGCCCTTGGTCCGCCAGTCGCCGCCAAGCGTCATCAGCACGCCCCCCGCCGCCGCCACCGCTGTCCCTGTCCACCACGCCGCAGTGGGCCGGCGCCGGTGCAGCACCGCCTGCAGCAAGCCCGCCCAGATGGGGCCACTGCCGAGTGCGATGGCGGTGCCGAGCGCTACGCCCGTCGTCCCGATGCCGGCAAAGAAGGCCAGGTTGTAAACCGCCATGCACAGGCCGGCACCGAGCACGTCGCGCCGCTCCAGTTTCCCCCGCTTCAACGTCGAATCCGCCGACGCCAGCTTGCGGGACGCGGCAACGCACCCAGCGAAAAACAGACTCGCCGCCGCCAACCGCAGTGCGCCGAACCAGTAGGCCGACAGGCTGCCGTCGGCGAGCGACTGCGCCGTGCCGGTGGTGCCCCACAGCGCCGCCGCGGCCAGGACCAGCAAGACACCCCAAAAGGGGGTTCGGTTTCATCGCCAGGGTCATCGACCCCGGCGCCACGCTCAAATGTCGAAAGACGCTCGAACCGGATCGGGCGACGCACGCAGACCCCGCGCGCCAACGCCCCGCTCACGCCGCAGCGCAAAACACAGTGCGCTGGCGCTGGCGTAGCCGACGTGCAAGGCCACCGTATCGAGCGGCAGCCCCGCGCGCAGTTGCCGCTGCGCTTCGTCGAGGCGCCGCCGCCGGACCCACGCCAACGGCGGCATCCCGGCAAGGTAGGCGCTGCAACCAGTTCGTGCAGCACGAAGTCGGCGCTCAGCGCAGCGCGCTCCGCCGGCCACTGCGACGGCAGCGCGAAACGCCGCAAGCGGTCGGTTTCCCGGTCGGGCTCGCAGTCCACCACCAGCATTTCGGCGGTTGTCTCGGCCAGGTAGCCGTGGCTGGAGCCTGCCGGAATCACCAGGCCGCAGGACGAGTCGACAAACGCGGAATGCCCGTTCACCTCCAGTTGCAGGCTGCCGCGCAGACCTACCAATACCTGGGAATGCGCATGGCGGTGATCCCCGTACTCGCCCCGGTAGGCGCGCACGGAAAGATGGGGCTCGGCAAAGGGTGAATCGCTCAGTTCCATCTTGCCCCGCATTCCGCGCTCGACGACAGCCAACGATGAACAGGCGACGAAGCGGACACAGCATCAGAGTACGGGAAGGGTACAGTTGAAAATGATGATGGGAAATTCAATAACGCTCAATGAGATAGACATCGGATGAAACTCGCCACCTGGAATGTCAATTCGCTGGCGGTGCGCCTGCCGCAGGTGCTGGACTGGCTGGCCGCCAACCCGGTCGACGTGATGGTGTTGCAGGAGATCAAGCTTACCGATGACAAGTTTCCGCGCGCCGAGTTCGAGGCCGCGGGCTTTCATGCCCAATGGTTCGGGCAAAAAACCTACAACGGCGTGGCGCTCCTGAGCCGCGTGCCGGCCACCGAAGTGGAACGCAACATTCTTGGCTTTGCCGACGAGCAGGCCCGCGTGATGGCCGGCACCGTGGCGGGTGTGCGCGTGATCGGCGCCTACTTCCCCAACGGGCAGGCGCCGGACAGCGAAAAGTTCCAGTACAAGATGAAGTGGCTGGTGGGGCTGCAGTCCTGGCTGCGCGAGCAACTCGCGAGGCATCCGCAACTGGTGCTGCTGGGCGACTACAACATCGCTCCCGAAGACCGCGACGTGCATGACCCGGTGGCATGGTTCGGGCAGATCCTCTGCACGCCCGAAGAGCGTGCGCATTTCCGGGCCCTGCTCGATCTGGGGCTGGTCGACGCGTTCCGCCTGTTCGAGCAGCCGCCCAAGAGTTGGAGCTGGTGGGACTACCGCAACCTGGCGTTCCGCAGGAACCAGGGATTGCGCATCGACCACATCCTCGTCAGCAGCGCCTTGGTGCCCAAGGTGCTTGCGTGCGTGATCGACAAGTTGCCCCGAAAGAACGAGCGGCCCAGCGACCATGCGCCGGTCGTGGTGGAGCTGCGGGATCAGTCGTCCAGCCCCAGTTCCTGAATCTTGCGCGTGATCGTGTTGCGGCCGATGCCCAGCTTTTGCGCGGCCTCGATGCGGCGCCCGCGCGTGAGTTGAAGCGCGGTGTGAATCAGCTGGGACTCAAACTTGCGCGTCAGCGCGTCCCACACCTCGGGCACACCTTCGGCCAGCATGCGGTTGGCTTCTTGCTCCAGCCCGATGCGCCAGTCTCGCGCTGCCTCGCCATCGGATGCGGGCGGCGGCAACGGTGACACCTCTTGCACCGCCGCGACCGCAGCCGCCGGTGGGTGGCCGGGCTCCACCGCCACACGCACCACCGCGGCCGCGGGCGGTGGCGGTGGCGGTGGCGGGTCACCCAACAGTTCAGGCGGCAGATCTTTCAACTCGACCACCTGGGCGGGTGCCATGACGGTGAGCCAATGGCAGATGTTTTCCAGCTGCCGCACGTTGCCCGGAAAGTCGAACTGCATCAGCCGCGACAGCGCACCATCGGCGATCCGCTTGGCGTCCACGCCCAATTCCTTGGCACTCTTTTGAAGGAAGAAGCGAGCCAGCGAGGGCACGTCCTCGCGCCGCTCGCGCAACGCCGGCAGGCGCAATCGGATCACATTCAAGCGGTGGAACAGGTCTTCCCGGAACGCGCCGTGCTTGACCCGGTCTTCGAGATTCTGATGCGTGGCCGCGATCACCCGCACGTTGCTGCGCATCGGGTTGTGCCCGCCGACGCGATAGAACTGGCCGTCGCTCAACACCCGCAGCAGCCGCGTCTGCAGGTCGAACGGCATGTCGCCGATTTCGTCGAGGAACAGCGTGCCGCCGTCGGCCTGCTCGAAACGGCCGCGCCGCGTGGTCTGCGCGCCGGTGAAAGCCCCGCGCTCGTGGCCGAACAGCTCCGACTCCAGCAAGTCCTTCGGAATCGCCGCCGTGTTGATGGCCACAAACGGGCCGCCGGCGCGCGGGCTGTGCTTGTGCAAGGCATTGGCCACCAGCTCCTTTCCCGAGCCCGACTCTCCGGTGATCAACACCGTGACGATGCTCTGGCTCAAGCGCCCGATGGCGCGAAACACGTCCTGCATGGCCGGCGCCTGGCCCAGCATTTCGGGCATCTGCGACTGCGACACATCACCGATGGCCTCACGCAGGCTTTCGTCGACGGCGCGGCGAATCAACTCCACCGCCTTGGACACGTCGAACGGCTTGGGCAGGTACTCGAATGCGCCGCCCTGAAAAGCGCTGACCGCGCTGTCGAGGTCTGAATACGCGGTCATGACGATCACCGGCAACCCCGGCATGCGCTCCTTGACCTTGGCCAGCAGTTCGATGCCTGAGCCGCCCGGCATGCGGATGTCCGACACCAGCACCTGCGGCTGGTCGTCAGCCAGTGCCGCGAGCACATCGCGCGCATTGGTGAAGCTGCGCACCGGCATGTCTTCGCGTGCCAGGGCCTTCTCCAGCACGAAGCGGATGGATTGGTCGTCGTCAACGATCCAGATGGGTTTCATGGGCTGCCTGCGGTTGAGTATCCACCGCACGGAGCCTGCACGCTCAGGGCAATGGAATCACGATCTTGAAGCTCGTCTTGCCCGGCTCACTTTCGCACTCGATGGTGCCAAGGTGTTGCTGCACAAATGTCTGGGCCAGCGTGAGCCCGAGGCCGGATCCGCCGTCGCGCCCCGTGACCAGCGGGTAGAAGATGCGATCGCGAATGGACTCTGGCACACCTGGGCCGTTGTCCTGTACATGCAATTCCAATGCCAGACGATAGCGCAGCTTGCCCAGCGTGACCTGCCTGGCGATGCGCGTGCGCAGCGTGATGTTCGCGTCCCCCAGCGCGATCCGCTCGGCCAGCGCCTGGGCCGCGTTGTGCGTGATGTTGAGAACCGCCTGGATGAGTTGCTCGCGGTCGCCGCGGAACTCGGGGATCGACGTGTCGTAGTCGCGCCGCAGCCTGAGCCCGCGTGGGAACTCGGCCAGCACCAGTGTGCGCACCCGTTCACACACCTCATGGATGTTGACATCGCCCACCACATGCGGAAGCCGGTGCGGCGCCAACAGCCGGTCGACCAGGGCCTGCAAGCGATCGGCCTCCTTGATGATGACCTGGGTGTATTCGGTCAGCGGCTTGGATTCAAGCTCCATCTCCAGCAACTGGGCCGAGCCGCGAATCCCCCCCAGCGGGTTCTTGATCTCGTGCGCGAGGTTGCGGATCAACTCTTTGTTGGCCTGCACCTGGCCCAGTGCGCGCTCTTCGCGGTCCTGGCGCGACTGCTGCTCGATCTCGACCAACTCCACCACCACCAGGCCCGACCCTTCCATCTGGTTCACGATGACGTGAACGTGAACCGGCATCAGAGGGTCCCCGCCTGCGGAGCCGGGCTTGCGCAGTGCCGCTTCGAGGCGGCTGGTGGCGAATTGATTGGCCGCCACCGCAGCGACGGTGGTGCGCAACCTCTGCGCGTCGATGAACCACTCGAACACCGACCCCCGCAACACGCTTCGGCGCGACAGGCCGAGGACGCTTTCGAACGAGGCGTTGGCGAACACGCATTCGCCATCCGGCGTGATGACCGCCACCATGGTCGCCAGGTGATCGAAGGCGGCGAACGATGCCGAAGGGTCGGCGCTCAGCGGGCCAACCGCGCCGGCGCGCGGTGCTCCCGCGCTCACTGCGGCAGCTTGACGAGTTCACGCCGGAGCGCGGCGATGTCGCTCTCCTTGCGCGAAATGCCGGCCTTCATTTCGGCCACCCGATCCTGGTATTTCTGATAGTTGCGCTCGTCGCCGCGGCGCTCGGGCTCGCCGTTGTTGTAGTCTTTTTGCAGCATGGCCAGACGCTCGGTCTCCATCCGCAACTCGGTTTCGAGGATTCGGCGCGCATCGCTGTCGCGCGAGCGCTGCTCGTTCGGGTCGACCCTGGACTCGGCCGGCCGTGAGCCGGCCGGCGCGGTGCCTGCGGCAGCGCGCGGGCGCACGCCCTGAATGACGGTCACCGGCGCACCTTCGAGGGCGCGACAACCCTTGTCCTTGGCTTCCTGGGCCGTGATGGCGTCGGTGTAGACGTTGCCCGGGCAGCGATAGACCAGGGTGCCACCCACCGCTTGGGCTTGCGCCATCCCGGCACTGCCCATCGCAACACACAGCAACCACCCACCCGCTCTTGGAAAACCCATGCCACGACCCCCAGCCACACCCAACGCCGGAGTGTGCATCAGCGCCGACCGGGCCAATCAAATTGTGTCGCGTGGCCGTCCACTCTGACGCGGTCCGGCCTTTGCGCCCGCGCCGTTCAATGCCCCAGCCAAAAAAAATGGGCGGCCAAAGCCGCCCCCCTTTTTGCCGAGCCGGAACGCGGCCGTGTTTACAGCGCGTAGTACATGTCGAACTCGATCGGATGCGTGGTCATCCGGAAGCGCGTGACTTCCTGCATTTTCAACTCGATGTACGCGTCGAGGTAGCTCTCGGTGAACACCCCGCCCTTGGTCAGGAAAGCGCGGTCCTTGTCCAGATAGTCGAGTGCCTGATCCAGGCTGTGGCAAACGGTTGGAATCTTCGCGTCCTCTTCCGGCGGCAGGTGGTACAGGTCCTTGGTGGCGGCTTCGCCCGGGTGGATCTTGTTCTCCACGCCGTCCAGGCCCGCCATCAGCAGCGCGGTGAACGCCAGGTACGGGTTGGCCGTGGGGTCGGGGAAACGCGCCTCGATGCGGCGGCCCTTGGGGCTGGCCACATACGGGATGCGGATCGAAGCCGACCGGTTCTTGGCCGAATACGCCAGTTTCACCGGCGCTTCAAAACCCGGAACCAGCCGCTTGTAGGAGTTGGTGCCCGGGTTGGTGATGGCGTTCAGCGCCCGCGCGTGCTTGATGATGCCGCCGATGTAGAACAGCGCGAACTCCGACAGCCCCGCATAACCGTCGCCGGCGAACAGGTTCTTGCCGTCCTTCCACACCGACTGGTGCACGTGCATGCCCGAGCCGTTGTCGCCGACGATGGGCTTGGGCATGAAGGTCGCCGTCTTGCCATAGGCGTGGGCCACGTTCTGGATCACGTACTTCTGCAACTGCAGCCAGTCGGCCCGCTGCACCAGCGTGCTGAACTTGGTGCCGAGTTCCATCTGGCCCGCCGTGCCCACCTCGTGGTGATGCACTTCGACCGGGATGCCCAGCGATTCGAGGATCAGGCACATCTCCGAACGCATGTCCTGGAAGCTGTCGACCGGCGGGACCGGGAAATAACCGCCCTTGACGCCGGGGCGGTAGCCCGAGTTGCCGTGCTCGTAGACCTTGCTGCTGCTCCAGGCGGCTTCTTCTGACTCGATCTTGACAAAGCAGCCTGCCATGTCGGAGCCCCAGCGCACGCTGTCGAAGACGAAGAATTCGGGCTCGGGGCCGAAAAACGCCGCGTCGCCCAGGCCCGACGCCTTCAAGTAGGCCTCGGCGCGCTTGGCCAGAGAACGCGGGTCACGCTCGTAGGCCTTGCCATCGGTCGGGTCGATCACGTCGCAGGTCAGCAGCAGCGTGGGCTCTTCAAAAAACGGGTCGACGTTGGCGGTGTTCGGGTCCGGCATCAACAGCATGTCGGACGCCTCGATGCCCTTCCAGCCGGCGATCGAGGAGCCGTCGAAGGCATGGCCCGACGTGAACTTGTCTTCATCGAATGCTGAGACGGGCACGGAAACGTGCTGCTCTTTGCCGCGGGTGTCGGTGAAACGGAAATCAACGAACTTGATTTCGTTCTCTTTCACCATCTTCATCACGTCGGCGACGGTCTTGGCCATCAGGTTCTCCTAGCGGGACGCTTTTTAGGGGTTTGGGGGAAGGCTCGACATCCAGCTTCCACGCGGTGTGCGGCGGGGCCAGAAATGCGCACAGGAATGTAGCAGAAAGCGTGCCACGAACCGGCCTGCGGCAGGGAGGCTGGCAGCCCACTTCATTCGCTTGCAATTTCCTCTGTGCCGCGCGCGTTGCGAGGCAATGAGTCTTGTCGAATGCACCTGTGTAGTGCATACGAATGCGCCATCCATGTGCGCCCGGTGGAGCGCGGTGGAGCGTTATCGCACCATTTCAGGACCGAGCCGGGCGCCATGCTGGGTCAGCCCGAGAAGCATCTCGGCATACGCCGCGTCAAGCAAGTCCGCTGCTCCCTTGACTCCCAGTTCGATGTGCGGGCCCCATTGAGGATGGTCAACGCTGGGAAGGCTGAACACCTTGACGCCGCTGTGCCGGGCTTCGATGGATTCCATCAACGGCGTCAACGCGGCCTCCATGGCGCCGAGGACGATGACGGACTTCTCGCGCGGCGGCCGGCTTTGGTGCGCATCGGCAAAACGATGGTCCAGCACCCATTCGATCATGGGCCACGCCATGACCGGAAAGCCCGGAACGAAGAACACGGTCTGGACCGAGAAGCCGGCGATCTTGTTGTAGGGATTCGGGATGATCTGCGCGCCCTGCGGGAACGTGCCCATGTTGAGTCGATGCCGGTTGTCGTCACGCTCCGGCTCGAACGGCAGGCCTTTTTCCGCGGCGACCTCGCGCATGCGTTCGAGGATCAAGTCGCGCGCCTGCGGGTGCAAGACCAGCGGCAGGCCCAGCGCCGCGGCGGCGCACTGGCGCGTGTGGTCGTCGGGGGTGGCGCCGATGCCGCCACACGAGAACACCACGTCGCCACTGGCAAAGGCGTGCTTCAGATCGGCAGTGATGCGACTCGGGTCGTCGCCCACATAGCGCGCCCAGTGGAGGCCCAGGCCGCGCCGACCCAGCAACTCGATCACCTTGGGCAGGTGCTTGTCTTCACGCTTGCCGGACAGGATTTCGTCGCCAATGATGATCAGGCCGAACTTCATGGGGGTGGCAGCGCCTGTGGCACGAACGGGCCGGGCGGTGGCGCCGGCAACGCGGTCAGCGCGGGAGTCAACCCAGGCTCGGCTGGCGGCCGCTGCGCGGCACGCAGCGCTTGCAGCGCCGCCAACGTGTAGTGGGCGAACCAGAGCGCCGAAAACGCAAACACCAGTGTGTAGATCCAGACCGCGGCCACAATCAGCAACGGCGCAAAGATCAGCATCGTCGCGCTGATGGCCCACAGCAGCGACGGCGCCGCGCCCAGGTAGCCGGCCACCACACCCATCGCCAACAGGGGCCAGCGGTGGCTGCGCATGATCTGCTTGCGCTCGTCCGCACTGGCGTGCTCGGCCAGCACGTCGAAGCTCAGCACCCGGTAGGTGAGCCAGCCCCAGATGACCGGCGGCAACACCAGCACCAGCGGCGGCACGAACCAGAACGGGATGCTGACGATCAGCGCCAGCAACGCCAGCAGCGTGCAGGCGAGCGACCAGAACGCGCTTTGCACAAAGCCCGCGCCATGGCGCCGTTCAAGCTGCGAAAAGCGGCGCACCGACACCAGGTTGACGATGGCCGGCGTCATCAGAATGGCCACCAGCAGCAGCGAGACGACCACGATCACCGGGATCGACAGCGCCACCACGATCAGCGGCGCCAGCACGCTCCGGAAGCCGCCGCCGCCAATCGAATCGAGCCACTGAAGCAAGGTCGCCAGCACGGCCCAGCCTTCGAGCGTGGCGCGCACCTGCACCAGCGCGGGCTCCCAAAAATAGTAGCCCAGCCCGCCGGCCAGGCCCCCGGTGATCAGCAGCGGCAGGATGGACAACGCAATCACCTGCGGGTGCAGGCAGTACGCCGCCGCGCGCCAGAATGCATCGAGCAGGAGTTTCATCGGCGCGAGGATATCCGAGCCCGCTTCGAGGGCTGGCCCGCAACGGTCACTCGTCGTCCCCGCCCAGCACGCCGCCCAACAGCCCACCCGCGCCGAACCCGCCGAGCAAGGAACCTTCTTCGCGTGAACCGCCGCGCTGCGGCGCCGCCGCAAACACGCGCGACGCCAGGCGCGAGAAAGGCAGGCTTTGCAGCCACACCGTGCCGGGGCCGCTGACCTTGGCGAAGAACAACCCTTCGCCACCGAACAGCGCCGTCTTGATCTTGCCGACGTACTGGATTTCGAAGCTCACGTTCGGCGTCAACGCGACCAGGCAGCCGGTGTCGACCATCAACACCTGCCCCGCGCGCAACTCGCGCTTGACCACGGTGCCGCCGGCATGCACGAAGGCCATGCCGGTGCCCTCCAGCTTTTGCATGATGAAGCCTTCGCCACCGAAGAAGCCGACCGACATCTTCTGCTGGAAGTGAATGCCGAGCGACACGCCGCGCGCGGCGCACAAAAAGGCGTCTTTCTGGCAGATCAGGGTGCCGCCCAGCTGGCGCAGGTCCATCGGCAGGATCTTGCCCGGGTACGGGGCCGCAAAGGCAACCCGCAGCTTGGCCGAACCCTGGTTGGTGTAGACCGTGGTGAACAGCGATTCGCCCGTCACCAGCCGTTTGCCCGCACCGAGCAGCTTGCCGAACAAGCCACTGCCCTGCTGCTGCGACCCGTCGCCGAAGACCGTGTCCATCTGGATGCCGGCGTCCATGAACATCATGCTGCCCGCCTCGCCCACCGCCGCCTCGCCCGGATCGAGTTCGATCTCGACAAACTGCATTTCGGCGCCCTTGATTTCGTAGTCCACCACATCCATCACGCTCGCTCCGTTGTTTGACCCGGCGCCGATGGTAGCCGGCTCTTTCCCACGGGCCGGGCACGCGGCCGGCGCTCCCGCGCCACGCTGCGACAGATGCCAGCGTGAACAGTTGACGCATTTGGTTGCAACTCCCCCTCCGAAGGGGGAAGCGCCGCCGCGGGGCTCGAAACCACAATGCCCGGGCACCCTCTTTTTCGACGATGTCTTTGCACCTTCCCACCCTGCTCTACACGTGCATTGCCGCGCTGGTGCTGTCCGCCGGCCTGATGAGCCTGTTCGGCTCCCGGCTCAGAACCTACCGGGGCTTCTGGTACTGGACCACGGCCCAGTGGTTGCTTGCCCTGGGCCTGCTGCTGCTGGCGCAGAACCAGCGCTACCGCTGGATGCTGCCGGTGGCCACCCTGCTGCTGCTGCAGGGGCCGATCACCGTGCTCGTCGGTCTGCGGCGCTTCTACTCGCGCCATGGCCTGGACGTTCCGGTGATCGCCGACGCCCTCGCGCTCGGCCTGGCGTGCATGGCGTGGCTGGCCGTCTGGGTCGGTTTCGACCGCGAGAGCCATTCGGTGGCCGCGTTCACGGCCGGCACGATCGCATTGCACTTCTACGCCGCTGCGTTGATCAGCCGCTTGCGCGAGTTCAAGGGCAGCGTCGCGCTGCAAACGCTGGCCATCATCGAAGTGATGGTCGCCAGCCTGCAACTGCTGCGGCTGACCTATTTCGTCGCCACTGGTGGTGGCGCGCCGGAAGACATGCGGCTGACGGCCAGCCTGCTCGGGGTGATTCCCGGGATGGTGATGGTCTACCTTGGCCCGCTGATGAGCTGGGAGCGGACCGAGCAGGCGTTGCGGGCCAAACACCGCAAGCTGCGCTTCCTGGCCGACATGGACGTGCTGACCCGGGTGCCGAACCGGCGCCGCTTCCACGAGCTGGCCGCGGTCTCGGTTGCCACCAGCCGGCCCGGCGCCGCGGTGGTGATGATGCTCGACATCGATCACTTCAAGCACATCAACGACCTGTACGGCCATGCCTGCGGCGACGAGACGCTGCGCCAGGTGGCCCATTGCGTGCGCAAGACCTTGCGCGAGCAAGACGTCGCCGGGCGCTTGGGCGGCGACGAGTTTTCGCTGGTCCTGCCCGACACCGATGCCAGTGACGCCATCACGCTGGCCGGGCGGATTGTTTCGTTGCTCGCCGAGCGCCAATCCGAGTCCGGGCTGACGCGGGTCTCGCTGAGTTTCGGCATCGTGCAGATGAATGCCACCGAGACCATGGACGAAGCCCTGCGGCGCGCCGACCAGGCCTTGTACGAAGCCAAGCGCCAGGGCCGCTGTCGCGCCGTGGTGGCCACCGGCGCCGAAGAACAGCCGGTGTTCGGCGAAAGCCGGCCACTCGGGCTGGCCGCGCTGCCCGCCGGCCACTGGGCGGCGGCGCCAGCCGTGTGAGCGCCTGAGGCGCGCTACGGCCGGCGCAGGTGCCAGGCGCGCGGCCGGGTGAAAGTCTGGATGCCGTAGGTCGAAAGGGTCAGGCCCACGCCGGAATCTCCGTGGCCCGACCAGGGCAGCCGCGGGCTCACCCGGTCGCAGCAATTCCAGTACACGCTGCCGGCGTTGACGCGCGACAAGATCGCGCCGGCGCGCTCCTCGTCGTTGGAGAAGACCCCCGCCGTCAAGCCATAGCGGGTGTCGTTCATCCGTGCCAGCGCCTCGTTGTCGCCGCTGACTTTCTGGATGCCGATGATCGGCCCGAAGCTTTCTTCCCGCATCAGCTCCATGGCGTGGTTCACCTCGGTGAACACGGTCGGCTCGAACCAGTTGCCGCGTTGCGCGATGCGCCGGCCGCCGCATCTGAGCGTCGCGCCGCGCGCCTGGGCGTCGGCCACCTGGGCCGCCAGCACGTCGAGCTGCGGCGCGCGGGTGATGGGGCCGATGTAGGTGTCTTCGCTCATCGGGTCACCGATCGGAAACGCCCGCACGGCCGCCACGAATGCGTCGACAAACGCAGTGTGAACGCGTTCGTGAACATAGATGCGCTCGACCGAGCAGCAGCTCTGCCCGGTGTTGTACATCGCGCCATCGGCCAGCGCCCGGGCCGCGGATTGCACGTCGACGTCGTCACACACATAGCTCGGGTCCTTGCCGCCCATTTCGAGCTGCAGCTTGACCAGGCGCGGCCCCATCGTCGCGGCAATCCGGGCGCCGGTGACCGCCGAGCCGGTGAAGAACAGCGCATCGATGTCCTGCGCCAGCAATGCGGCGCCGACATGGCCCGTGCCCACCACCGCCGTGAACACCGCCTCGGGGACACCGGCTTCGCGCAGCAGCCGCGCAACGTGCAAGCCCGTCAGCGTGGCGTATTCGGACGGTTTGTAGAGCACCACGTTGCCGGTCAGCAGCGCCGGCAGGAACACGTTGCCACCGACAAAGTACGGGTAGTTCCAGGCCGAGATGTTGGCCACCAGGCCGAGCGGATCGTGGCCGATGCGCTCGGTCATGCCGCCCTGGCTGTAGACGGTTTGCGCGGCGATGCTGGAATCGACCTGGTCGAGAAAGAAGTCGATCCGCGGCAGCAGGCCGTTGAGTTCGTTGCGCGCCTGCGTGATCGGCTTGCCGACTTCCGACGTGAGGGTGGTCGCCAGAATCTCGAGCTGCGCCACCAGCAAGGCGCGAAAGCGCGCGATGCAGGCCTTGCGCTCGGCCAGCGGTGTGGCCGCCCAGGCCGGTTGGGCGGCGCGCGCCGCCTGCGCCTTGGCTGCGACGCTGTGCACGTCGTCGGCGGCCAGTTCAGCCAGCAGCATGCCGTTGGCGGGGTTGTGAAGGGTCAGCATGTTCATGGGCTGGTCAGCAGAATGGGTCGAGGGGGTTGGTGTGGCGGCGGCAGGGCTTCAGCCCCGCAGCGCCTGCAGGAAGAAGCGTTCGAAATCCGCCGCCACGCAGGGCCGCGGATTGGTCTGGTGGCAGAGGTCGGCCACGGCCACTTCGACGAGGCGCGGCACCTGGTCTGGCCGCACGCCCGCAGCCGACAGGTTCGACGCCATGCCGATCCGGCTTTTCAGCGACCGGAGCCATGGCACGAACGCTGGCCCACCGCCGCAGACGCCCGCCACGTGGGCCAGCTCGTCGAACTTGGGGCGCACCGCCTCCAGGTTCCAGGCCAGCACCGAGTCGATCATCAGCGCGTTCGCCAGGCCATGGTGGATGTCGCACACGGTGCCCAGCGCGTGGGCGCAGGAATGCACCGCGCCCAGGTCTTTCTGGAAAGCGATGGCGCCCATCATCGAGCTCATCATCATGTCGGCGCGGGCCTGCAGGTTGCCCGGCTCGTGCACGGCGGTGGCCAGCGCGCGCGCCGCAATCCGCGTGCCCTCCAGCGCGATGCCGTCGCACAGCGGGTGATAGGCCGGCGACAAATAGCTTTCGATGTTGTGCGTCAGCGCGTCCATGCCGGTGGCGGCGGTCACCGCGGCGGGCAGGCCGAGCGTCAGTTCGGGGTCGGCAAACACCGCACTGGCCAGGATCAGCGGCGAGAAGACCACCCGCTTGATGTGCGTGTCTTCTTCGCTGATCACGCTGCTGCGGCCGACCTCGCTGCCGGTGCCGGCCGTCGTCGGCAGCGCGATGAAATGCGGCAGGGCGTGGGTGATGGGGCGCACCCGCGGGTGGTCCCACACGTACTCCATCACGTCGCCAGGGTGGGTGGCAAGCAGGCCGACGACCTTGGCCACGTCCAGCGCCGCGCCGCCGCCCACGCCCACCACGCAGTCGGCAGCGTGCAGCTTGTACGCCGCCGCGCCGTTCATCACCTGGCTGCCGGTCGGGTTGCCACGCACGCCGCTGTACACCGCCACCTTCAGCCCCGCCGCTTCCAGGCCGGCCTGCAACGCAGCGATCAACGGCAACGCCGCCAGCCCCTGGTCGGTGACGATCAACGGGCGGCTCAACCCCTGCTCGCGCAAGTGCGGCCCGGCGAGCCGGCGTGCCCCGGCCCCGAAGTGAATCAGGGTGGGAAATGAAAGACGGGTGATGGTCATGGTGATGCTCAATGGGCAACGGCGTCAGCGAACCTGGACCCAGCGAAACTCCGGCGCATCGCTGGGCCATTGAATCGCGCGCACATTCTTGCTCATGGCCCAGTTCAGCGTGCGCCGGTACAGCGGAATGAAGGGCAGATCTTCGCCGACCAGCCGCAGCGCCACGCCCACCATCGCGCGCCGCCGCGTCAGGTCAGGCTCGGTGCGCAGGCCGTCGATCAGCGCGTCGAGTTGGGGGTTGCTGTAGCGCCCGGCGTTGAACGTGCCCAGGCCCGATTTGTCCCAGGTGCGGAACAACGCATTCAATGAAGCCCACGCGTCCGGGTTGGGCGTCCAGCCGTACTCGATGAAGCTGGCGCTGCCCTGGCTCAGCTTGGGAAAGAACTGGTTGGTCGGCGACGACCGCAGCGTGGTGCGAATTCCCACCTGCGTGAGCATGGCGCTCGCCGCCTGGCACACCGCCTCGCGCCAGGCCACGTTGACACAATCGAGCGCGACCGAAAACCCGTTCGGATAACCCGCCTCGGCCAACAGGGCACGCGCTTTGGCGGGGTCGAAGGGCAGGCGCTTGTCGAGTTCGGCCGGCGAGCCGTCGACACGGCTGGACAGGAAGGCGCCGGTGGGCACGCCCTGCCCGCGCAACACCTTCTGCACGATCAGGTCGACGTTGATCGCGTGGTACACCGCGCGGCGCACGCGCAGATCCTTGAACGGGTTGCGGCCCTTGACGTCGCTGTCCGGCAATTCGTCGCGCGACTGGTCGAAGGTCAGGTACTGTTGGCCCAGGTCGGCCATCTGCAGCAAGGTGATGGCCGGCTCGCGCTTGATGCGCTCGATGTCGGGCAGCGGTGGGTCCAGCACCAGGTCGACCTCGCCCGAGATCAGCGCGGCCATGCGCGTGGCGTCCGACTTGATCGACAGCAGCGTCACCTGGTCCAGGTTGCCCGAGCGCTTGTCGGCCCAGCCCCACCAGCGCGGGTTGCGCTTGAGCACGGTGCGCACGTCGGGCTCGAAGCGGTCGAGCATGAACGGCCCGCTGCCGTTGGCGTTGCGCAAGGCAAAGGTTTCCTGTTTGGCGTTGAAGTCCTGCGCCCGCTCCACGCCGTTCTTCACCGCCCACGCCTTGCTCATCATCGCAATCAGCGGCAGCTTCTCCGGCAGCACCGCGTCGGGCGTGGCCAGGTGGATGTCGACCGTCAGCGTGTCGACCCGCGTGGCGCCGGTGACACCCTTGAGCTGAAAGGCGCGCTGCGAGGGCGGCGCCAATGCCCGCTCGATCGAGAACACCACGTCGTCGGCGCCGAACGGCGCGCCGTCATGAAACGTCACGCCCGGCCTGAGCTTGAAGCGCCATGTGGTGCTGCCGAGCGCCGCCCACGACAGCGCCAGCGACGGCTCCAGCCGGTACTGCTCGTCGCGGTTGAGCAGCGCGTCGTAGACCTGGAACGCCACGCGGCTGTGGTACAGCAAGGCCACCGCGTGCGGGTCCATGGTTTGCGGGTCGAAGGCGCTGGCCACCCGCAGATCGGCCGCCTGCGACACGGCCGCTGAACCGGTCACCAGCAACGCACCGAGGCCGCGAGCCAGACAGCGAGCCAGACAGCGACCCAGCACCATGTTCAGATGATCTCGAAGTAGCGCTTCAATTCCCAATCGGTCACCCCGTCCAGCCATTGCCGCCACTCCCATTCTCGCGTGGCGGCGAAATGGTCGACAAAGGCGTCGCCGAACCAGTCGCGCGCGAGCGCCGACTGCTTGAAGATGCGCGTGGTCTCGATCAAGCTGCGCGGTGCGCGGGCGATGTTCTCGGCGCCCTGGTTGGTGCCGGTGATCGGCGGGGCCGTCAGCTTGAGCCCCTTCGCCACGCCCTCCAGGCCGGCGGCGACCACTGCGGCCATCGCCAGGTACGGGTTCACATCGGCACCGGGGCAGCGGGTTTCGAGCCGTGTGGCCTTCGGGCTGCCGGCGATGACCCGAAAACTCGCGGTGCGGTTGTCCATGCCCCAGGTCGGTTTGACCGGCGCCCAGAAACCATCGACCAGCCGCTTGTAGCTGTTGATGGTGGGCCAGAACATCGGCGCCAACTCCATCAAGCCCGCCACCTGGCCGGCCAGGTAGCTCTCGAACAGCGCGCTCATGCGGCGCGGGGTGCCGGCGTCGAAGAACAGGTTGCTCTTTCCCTCCGGCCCTTCCTTCAGGCTCTGATGAATGTGCCCGCTGCAGCCCGGGTACTGCTGGCTCCACTTGGCCATGAAGCTGGGCATGATGCCGAAGCGGTGGCCGATTTCCTTGGCGCCGGTCTTGAACAGGATGGCGCGGTCGGCTTGCTCCAGCGCCTCGCTGAAGGCAATCGCCGCCTCGTAGGTGCCCGGCCCGGTTTCGGTGTGCAGGCCTTCGATGGGCACGCCGAACGCGGCCATGTCGTCCATCAGCGCGTTGAAGAAATCGCGATTGCCGTTCATGCGCAGCAGCGAATAGCCGAACATGCCGGGAGTCAGGTTGGTCGGCCCCACGCCTTTCTTGTCGGCCCAGCTCTGCGGGGTTTCGAGGAAGTTGAACCACTCGAACTCCATCCCGGCCATGACCGTGAAGCCCATCTTCGCCGCCCGCGCGAGCACGCGCTTCAAGGTCTGGCGCGGGCAGGCGCCGAACGGGCTGCCATCGGCATTGACGAATTCGCCCAGGAAGAACGGCACGCCGCCGTCCCAGGGCACGTGGCGCGCGGTGTTCGGGTCGAGGCGCGCCAGCGCATCGGGGAAACCGTGCTGCCAGCCGGTCAGCGTGGTGTTGTCGTAGGTGGCGTCTTGCGAGTCCCAGCCGAACACCACGTCGCAGAAGCCGAAGCCGCCGCCGGGTACGGGCTCGGCGGCGCCAAGGAATTTGTCGCGATGCAGGTACTTGCCGCGCAGCACGCCGTCGATGTCGCTGCAGGCCACCTTCACCTTGCCGGCGTTCGATTCGCGCACTGCCTTGACGGCAGGATGTTGCTTGTGCTGGGTCGCCACGGCCGCCTCCAGAATGCTGCTTTGCCCCTGGAGTTTCCCGCATTTTCCGGTTGCCGCGCCGGCCGGCGCTGCGGCCGCATCGACCGGCATAATCAATCAAGGGAGTTGCATTGATTCATCTGCTGAACCTTCTGGCCGCCATTGCCCTGCTCGTGTGGGGCACGCACATCGTGCGCACCGACGTGCTGCGGGTGTTCGGCGAAAGTCTCCGCGGCGTGCTGGCCCGGAGTTTTCGCAACCGCGCCGCGGCGCTGCTGGCCGGGCTGGGGGTCACGAGCATCGTGCAGTCCAGCACCGCCACCTGCCTGATCGTGGCCAGCTTCGTCGGCAAGGGGCTGGTGGCCACGGCCGCGGCGCTGGCGGTGATGCTCGGCGCCGACGTGGGCACGAGCCTGATGGCGGTGGTGTTCTCGTTCGACCTGTCGTGGCTGTCGCCGCTGCTGATCTTCGTCGGCGTGGTGCTGTTCGTCTCGCGCCAGAACAGCGCGGCCGGCCGCATCGGGCGGGTGTTGATCGGGCTCGGGCTGATCACGCTGGCCTTGCAGCTGATCGTCGAGGCCACCAAACCGCTGACCGAATCGGCGGCGGTGCGCGCGCTGCTGGTGGCGCTGCCCAACGAGGTGCTGCTGGACATCGTGGTGGGTGCGGCGCTCACGGTGCTGGCGTATTCGAGCCTGGCCATCGTGCTGCTGACGGCCACGCTGGCGGCATCGAGCATGCTGCCGGCCACCGTGGCGCTGGGCCTGGTGCTGGGCGCCAATCTGGGCAGCGGGCTGCTGGCCATCATCGCCACCATGGGCGCGTCGCCCAAGGTGCGGCGCCTGCCGCTGGGCAACCTGCTGTTCAAGATCGTCGGCGCGCTGATCGCCGTGCCGCTGCTGCCGCAGGCGCATGCGCTGCTGCAGCAGCAGGTGGGCGCGGTGCATTTGCAGGTGGTGCTGTTCCACCTGGGCTTCAACCTGCTGCTGGCGGTGCTGTTCATCAGCTTCACCGGCCTGCTGGGCCGTGCGCTCGACCGCTGGTTGCCCGACGCCGCGCTGGGCTCCGACACCGCGCGGCCGCGCCACCTCGACCCGGTGGCATTGAGCACCCCGTCGCTGGCCATCAGCTGCGCCGCGCGTGAGGCCTTGCACCAGGCCGACGTGGTCGAGACCATGCTGCGCGGCATGCTGCCCGTCATCCGCAACAACGACCTGGCGCTGGCCGAGCAACTGCGCAAGATGGACGACACCGTGGACGAGCTGTATTCGGCCATCAAGTTCTACCTGACCCAGATTTCGCGCCAGGCCTTGTCGGAGCCCGAGAGCCGGCGCTGGTCGGACATCGTCTCGTTCACGATCAACATGGAGCAGATCGCCGACATCATCGAGCGTGTGCTGCAAGACGTCGAAGACAAGAAGATCCGCAAGAACCGCAGCTTCTCCGACGCCGGCATGGCCGAAATTTGCCACCTGCACGAACAGCTGCTGGCCAACCTGCGCCTGGGCATGAGCGTGTTCCTGGCCGGCCATGTGCGCGAGGCCAAGAAGCTGCTGGAAGAGAAGGCGCGCTTTCGCGACCTGGAGCACGGCTACGTGGCCAGCCACATCGCGCGCCTGCAAGACAACACCGCCCAAAGCATCGAGACCAGTTCGCTGCACCTCGACCTGATCAGCGACTTGAAGCGCATCAACTCCCACATCTGCGCCATCGCCTACCCGATCCTGCAGTCGGCCGGCGCCTTGCGGCCCACGCGCATCCGCAATTCGCAACTGGCGCCGCTGCAGACCGACGACACCCTGCCCTGACATGCCCGGCCTGACCTGGCCGGTGGTGCTGGCCGTGCTGTTCGGCGCGCTGCTGCACGCGGGCTGGAACGTGCTGATCAAGTCCGGCGACGACAAGGCGCTGGACACCGCGCTGGTTCACCTGACGGCCCTGGTGGTGGCGCTGCCGCTGCTGCTGTGGCTGGGCTTGCCACGCGCCGAGGCCTGGCCGTTCCTGGCCGCCTCGGTGTTGATTCACATCGGCTACTACACCACCCTGGTACGCGCCTATCAGCATGGCGACCTGAGCCTGACCTATCCGGTCATGCGCGGCTTCGCCCCGTTGCTGGTGGCGCTGGGCAGCGCCGCGGTGATCGGTGAATCGCCGTCGCCGGGGGCGTGGGTGGGTGTGCTGGCCATCACCGCCGGTGTCGCGCTGGTCGGCTTGGCACACCCGGGCGAAGCGCTGCACCACCGCAAGGCGCTGGCCTACGCGTTTGCCAACGCCGCGCTGATTGCGCTGTACACGCTGGCCGACGGCCGCGGCGTGCGCGCCTGCGGCGAGCCGCTGCGCTACGTGCTGCTGCTGTTCGTGTTGAACAGCGTGACGTATCCGCTTCTGGTCTGGCTGCGGCGCGATGCCTCGGGCCGGCGCGCGATCCTGGCCTACGCGCGCAAACGCTGGCCTGTTGCCACGCTGGGCGGCAGCGCGTCGATCGCGTCGTACGCGATTGCGCTGTGGGCGATGACACGCGCGCCGGTGGCCTCGGTGGCCGCCTTGCGCGAAACCTCGGTGCTGTTCGCCGCGTTGCTGGGCGCGCTGCTGCTGAAGGAACGCTTCGGCTTGCAACGCGCCTTGGGCACCTGTGTGATCGTCGGCGGCGTGATGGCGCTGCGCTGGGGTTGACCGGCACAGCGCCCGCCCGCGTCAGGCCGCGCGCACCTCGATGCGCCGCGGCTGGGCCTCGGCCAGTTTCGGGATGCGCAGGCGCAGCACGCCGTCGCGCAACTGGGCGTCGATGGCGGCGCTGTCCAGTTCGCGGCTCAGCGTGAAGGCACGCCGGTAGCGCGAGGCACGCACTTCGGCGAACGCCGCATCCAGCCCTTGCGGCGTGTCCAGCTTGATCTGGCCTTCCAGCGTCAGGCTGGTGCCCTCGACCTTCAGCTCCAGCGCGTCCCGGGCCACGCCGGGCAGGTCGGCCAGCAGCGTGATGCCGGCGCTGTCTTCGATCACGTCCACGCGCGGCACGATGAACGGCGCGTTCGAGTCGGCCGTGGGGGTGAGTTGTTTGTCGCTCTCAAGCAAATGTGGCTTTGCCACTTTCCTTGATCCCCGCGGGGGACGGCCGGCCCGGGCCGGCCGTGGGGCGCTCATGATGATGTCCTCTCGCGGGTTATTCGATGGCGATGCGCTTGGGCTGAACCGCTTCTTGCCGGGCCACGCTGACGCGCAGCACGCCGTCTCGGTAGTTGGCGTTGACCTGGGTGGGGTCGATGTCCTCGGGCAGGCTGACCGCGCGGCGGAAGCGCCCGGCAAAGCGCTCCTGCCCGTAGACACTGCCGCCGGCTTCCTCGTCGGGCAATTCGCTCTTGCGCTCACCGGCGATCGTCAACACGCCGCAGTTCAGCGTCACGTCGATCTTGCTGGCATCGATGCCTGGCGCGAACACGAACACCTCCACGCTGCACGGCGTGTGGCCCACGTTCAGCGCGGGGTAGCCGCCTTCGGAAACCGAGCGAATGCCTTGCGCCGAGCCGCTCAGGCAGAGCAACGCGTCGATGTCGCGACGCACCCGGTCGAAGTCGGCGAACAGCCCGCCGGGAAAGTTCAACAACGATGGGTACATGGCGCAGTCCTCCATTCAGGGCGGACCCGCCTGTCGGGCCCGCCGGCTGAAAAATAGGAGCCGCGGCGGGCATTTCAAGACCCTGGTTTTGGCTTGTTGGTGGCGCTTTGAGGCAGGTCAATTCGGGCCGGG
This sequence comes from Methylibium sp., assembly GCA_031415135.1. GTDB lineage: Bacteria > Pseudomonadota > Gammaproteobacteria > Burkholderiales > Burkholderiaceae_C > LGRD01. The sequence continues at coordinate 25,955 of JANORB010000022.1, read as the reverse complement.
GACGCGCCAGGAAGTGGGTTGTCAAGCCGCGAGTGATCATCAATGAATCCTGGCACTCGACGGAATTGATTCTCACGGGCTTGTGTTCATGAAATCAAACAGGTTCCGCAATGAACTTGACGCCCAGCGCGCGGGCCACCTTCATCACGGTCTCGAAGCGAGGCTTGGCGCCAGGTGCCAGGGCCTTGTACAGGCTCTCGCGGCCCAGGCCTGCGTCTTTGGCGACTTGAGCCATGCCCTTCGCGCGGGCCACATCACCCAGAGCCATGAGCAGCAAATCAGGGTCGTTGGCTTCCAGCACGGCGGTCATGTACTCGGCGATGGCTTCATCGTCGTCCAGGTACCGTGCTGCATCAAACGCGATGAGCTTGAGTGGGGCTTTGGTCTTGGTCATAAATCGTCTCCGAGTTCAGCAGCGAGCTTCAAGGCGCGACGAATGTCCCGCTTCTGGGTCGATTTGTCACCCGCGTTCAGCAGCACGACGATGACCCGACCGCGGCGAACGAAGTACAGCCTGTAGCCAGGCCCGAAGTGCACCCGAAGTTCCGAGACTTCGCCCTCTACCGGTTGCCAATCGCCAAGGCTGCCCGCTTCAGCCTGACGCAGGCGGGCAGCAATGCGAACCTGGGCGCGCTTGTCCTTGAGGTCATCGAGCCACGCGACGAACTCTTCCGTCTGGCGAATCGTGAACATGCAAAAGTGTAGCCAAGTGGATACAGTGCGTCAACACGCGCACCAGACCCCACCCAGGCGCATCGCCTCCACCGCCTTGACGGCCACCGCGATGGCGTTGGCCCGCAGCGTCAGTTGAATGTGCCCCACCTCGGGGACCAGCGTCACGGGAATGGCGCTTCCGGCACTGCGAAAAACTTCGGCGAACCGGTCGGCAAAGAAGGCTTCATCGTTCGTCCCTGCCAGCACGCGGGCGGGCAATTCCATCGCCTTGATGTTTTGAACGTAGTCGGACTTCGGCCGAAAGTTGCTCAGCAGCGCATACGTGTACTCCGGCGTCAGAAAGGCCTTGGCCTGTTCGTTCAGCGCAAACCGGCTGACCGGCAAATCGTTGAACGCGCGAACACCCACCCCGTTGAGCAGCGAGATCGCCACGATCCGCGGCAGCCCGACGCTGACCCAGCCGCCGCTGTCTGGCCGGTAGGTGGGCGCGTCCTGGCCGATGAACGGCGAGAGGAACAAGTAGTTCTGGAACAAGCGCTGGCGCGGGCTGCCGGCAACCCGCATGGCAAAGCCGCCGCCCGCAGAGAAACCCGCCAGCGTGGCCGGCCTGGGCGGCGACACCGCGTTGACGAAGTCTTCGAGGTCGTCTTCCAGCTGGCCCACGTACGCGATGCGCCCCTTGGTGCCCGACTCGCCATGCCCTCGAATGTCCAGCGCAAAGACCGCGTAGCCGGCCTGCGCAAAGGCGTGCGCCATCGGGTGCATGCTGTTGCTGCTGGCCGAAGAGCCATGCATCAGCACCACGCTGCCACGGGCCGGAGTGATGTTGAGTGCGTAGGCGCGGTAGGCCAGCGGCACGCCATCGCGTGCGGTGAACCGGCTCAAGGCTGGCAGGCTCGCGAAACTCACGCCCTTGAAGGGGTCGTTGATGCTGGGCATGGGCGGCGGCACGCCGGGCCCGCCCAGCGTGATGGCGGCGCTGAGTGCGGCGGCCAGCAGGGCGACGGGCAGGCCGATGGCGAGGAGGATGGTTCTAGTTTTCAGGACACGCCACCATCAAGGAATCGGCACTTCGACATGCGTTCCGCGATCCGCAGCGCCAACCGCAGCAGCGACCAATTCACCTGCGGCCTTGATGCGCGGCCAGCTTGTGGTGCTGAGAACGACGATCGCGATCGTTCGGACCGCGAGATTCTGCTGGTACTTGAGATTCATGTCCGTCGTCACGAGCACCTGAAACAGCTTTCCCTCCGCAGCGGAAAGCAACTCGCCATTCTTCAGCGTGGACCAGCCAAGCTCGTACGCGGTGGCCACCTCGTGCCCCACCAGAAGATGCCTCAGCGGCGCTGGCGTTCCTTGGTCAAAGACGGCCCGCACCTAGGCCTCGGCCAAGGCACTTCGGGCGGCATGCTCCAGCACCGCACTCGCCTGTTCGAGCGCGACACCGGGGAACAGCTCTGCAAACTGACCAACCGGAACACCGTCTTCCAGGTTCTCGAACAACGCAGCCACCGGCACGCGCGTTCCGCCGAAAACCCAGGCGCCGCTGACGCGCTCGGGGTCACGTTCTACCGCTGCACAGGAAGACCAGTCGATCATCGGTCAATCCTAGCATTTGGCTGAACTGCTTCTCGCCGGCTTCCCTTCATGCGATCAATCAGCTGGGAAGTCTCGCGCTCAGAGTGCATGGAAGACCTTGTTCTCCGAGAGGGTGACCTTGCCGGTGGACTGCAAGCTCTGAACGAGTGAAGCGAGTTCAGCCTTGGCCAAACCGTTTGGGAAAAGAGCTGAAACGGTACCTGTCAGCGTCTTGAGGGTCCGAGGCCTTGAAGCGCCACGTTGCTTCAAGTTCGCCACCACCAAATTGAATCTTTCGTCGTCCGAACTCGCGGTTGCCGGCGTCTTGGGGCAGCCGACCACTGGTGCTCATTTGGTTGCGGGAGAGCCGCATTGTGGAGACACGCTGGTTTTCGCCACGGCGGCGGGTGCGTTGGATGCATCTGTCATCTTGGGCGGCAACGTGTCTGCCATTATGAAAACAAAACGCAACTGCTTGGCCTTCGGTTTCGCCGCCATTGCATTGGCGCCTTGCGCGTTGTTTTGCAATTGTTGCCGGCAGAAGAAGCACTCACCCCCTTTGGGCGAAAAGGATTCGTTCAATTTGCTTCATGGCAAATCGGTGGCTTGTGCCGATCCCAGCAATCCCTGCAATCCTGCCTCATCAATCACCTGCACGCCCAGCTCCCGCGCCTTCTCCAGCTTGCTGCCCGCCTCGTCCCCCGCCACCACGTAGTGCGTCTTCTTCGAGACGGAGCCGCTCACCTTGCCGCCCGCCGCTTCGATCAGCCCCTTGGCTTCGTCGCGTGACAGTGTGGGCAGCGTGCCGGTCAGCACAAAGGTCTTGCCGGCCAGCGGTTGCGGCGCGGCATTGGCCGCAGTGCCCTCGCCTTGTTCCCAGCGGATGCCGGCAGCGCGCAGTTGCTCTATCACTTCGCGGTTGTGCGGCTGGGCCAGGAAGGTGTGCAGGCTTTGGGCGACGACAGGGCCCACGTCGTTGACCTGCAGCAGTTGTTCTTCTGTCGCCTCCAGCAGCTTGTCGAGCGCGCCGAAGTGTTTGGCCAGGTCCTTGGCGGTGGTTTCGCCCACGTGGCGGATGCCCAGGCCGTAGAGGAAGCGGGCGAGCGTGGTGCGCTTGCTCTTTTGCAGTCCGGCCAGCAGGTTCTGCGCGCTCTTTTCGCCCATGCGCTCCAGCGCAGTGAGCTTGGCCAGCCCCAGCGTGTACAGCTCGGGCAGCGTGCGGATCAGACCGGCGTCCACCAACTGGTCCACCAGTTTGTCGCCCAGGCCTTCGATGTCCAGCGCGCGGCGCTGGGCAAAGTGCAGAACAGCCTGCTTGCGCTGCGCAGGGCAGAACAGGCCGCCGCTGCAGCGCCAGTCCACTTCGCCTTCCTCGCGCGCAATGTCGCTGCCGCAGATGGGGCACTTGCCGCTCAGGCGCTTGTACAAATCGAAGGGCTCGTCCGCATCGGCCGGGCGGCGCTCCAGCACCACGCTCACCACCTCGGGGATCACGTCGCCGGCGCGGCGCACGATCACGGTGTCGCCCACGCGCACGTCTTTGCGGCGGGTTTCGTCTTCGTTGTGCAAGGTGGCGTTGCTGACCGTGGTGCCGCCCACGAACACCGGCTCCAGCTTGGCCACGGGGGTGAGCTTGCCGGTGCGGCCGACCTGCACATCGATGCCGCGCACGACCGTCATCTGCTCTTGCGCGGGGTATTTGTGCGCCACCGCCCAGCGCGGCTCGCGGCTGACAAAGCCCAGGCGCCGCTGCAGCTCGCGTGAGTTGACCTTGTAGACGACGCCGTCGATGTCGAACGACAGCGCATCGCGCTTGTTTCCCATCGCCTCGTGAAAGGCAATCAGGCCGCCAGCACCCTGCACCACCGCGCGGTCGGCGCACACGGGCACGCCCATGGCTTGCAGCGCGTCCAGCAAGGCGCCGTGGGTGGGCGGAATGTCCCAGCCCTGCACGTCGCCCAGGCCGTAGGCAAAAAAACTGAGCGGCCGCTTGGCAGCCATCAAAGGGTCGAGCTGGCGCACCGCGCCGGCGGCAGCGTTGCGCGGGTTGACGAAGGTCTTTTCGTTCTTTGCGCCGGCTTTGATGAGGCCGCGCTGGCGAACGTTGAGCGCCTCGAATTGATGGCGGCTCATGTAGACCTCGCCGCGCACTTCGAGCACGGCTGCGGTCACACCGTTCAGCCGCAACGGGATCTGCGCGATCGTGCGGATGTTCTGCGTCACGTCTTCACCCGTTTCACCGTCTCCCCGTGTGGCGGCCTGCACCAGCACACCCAGCTCGTAGCGCAGGTTGATGGCCAGGCCGTCGAACTTCAACTCGGCCGCGTATTCGATCGGGGCCTCGGCCTCGGTCAAGGCCAGCTCACGCCGAACGCGGGCGTCGAAGGCCGCGGCGCCGCTGGCCTCGGTGTCGGTCTCGGTGCGGATGCTGAGCATGGGCACGCTGTGGCGCACCGGCGCAAAGCCGTCCAGCACCGTGCCGATCACGCGCTGGGTGGGCGAGTCCGGCGTCAGCAACTCGGGGTGCGCCGCCTCGATCGCCTGCAGTTCCTGGAACAACTTGTCGTACTCGGCGTCCGGGATTTCCGGCTCGTCGAGCACGTAGTAGCGGTGAGCGTGGTGCTGCAATTGCCTGCGCAACGCCGCGGCGCGCTCGGGGGCAGCCGGCGCCGGCATGGTCAACTGAACAAGCGCCGTGTGGCCATCGACCCCGCCGCCAGGTCACGCGCTTCAAGGGCTTCATAAAGCTGGCCCAGTTCCGCGCCGATGACGGCGAAGCCCGGCGGGCTGAGCGGCTGGCCCTGATCGTCGACGATGGCCGCGTCCATGCCGAGCGACAAGGCCAGCGCGCTGGCCTGCCACGACGAGAACGGTTCGGCCCGGGCGCTGGTCTGCGGCACATCGAAGCTGAGGGTCACGTCGCGCACGACGGCCTGGTTCGGGTGCTCGTCCAGCGCCGTCAATGAATCGAAGCTGAGCGTCAGCAGCGGTGGCGCGCCGTCCTCGTCGGCGGGCAGCACCAGCCGGCCCGGCACCATGCCGGGCACAAAGCCGTGGCGGGCGGCGTGCTGCTGGATGTAGCTCACGCTCCAGGGCGACGAACGCGCGTGCAGGTGCACCGCCAGTTGCGCGTCGTGCTGGCTGGCGAAGGTGTCGAGCTCGCGCGCACGCGCCACCACCTCCAGCATGTCGGGAAAGTCGGCCATCGCGCCGATCGATTCACAGAACGGCTGCACCGCCTGCACAAATTCGGAGTACTCGATTTCATTCAGCGCGCCGCCGCGGTTGGCCAGTTGCACGCCGGCCTGCACTTCGCCGTAGTGCTGCCGCGCGGCCGGCGGCTCCCACTCGCCCGTTTCGGCGTTCAGCCCTTCGATCAAGAACGGCTTGCTGCCCGCGCGCCGCGTGGACGGCAGGTGTGCCAGCAGCAGCTCGCCGCTGACCGGGGCATCGACGTTGAGCACGGCGATCGCGTCAATCAGCGCGTCCAGCCGCGCCGCGGTTCGCTTGACCGGTTTTCGTTCCAGAAAGAACGGGGCCGGCGTGCCGATCGCATCTGCGCCCGGCCCTGCCACCTCGCCCACCTCGCCCATCACGGGCTCACGCTGCTCGGCGGGCTCGTCACCCGGCGCCGCGCGGCGCGGGTCGGCCTTGCGCGCGGTCCAGGCGCCGTGGGCCACGACGCCGGCCAGCACCACCCCGCCCAACGCCGCCAATGCCACAGTCAGGCTGTCCATGGCCGGGCCGTCACGCGGTTTCGGCCAGGCTCACGGCGGCCTGCATGTCCACCGTGACGATGCGCGACACGCCTTGCTCCTGCATCGTGACGCCAATCAATTGTTCGGCCATTTCCATCGCGATCTTGTTGTGGCTGATGAACAGGAACTGCGTGCCCTGCGCCATCTCGGTCACCAGCTTGGCATAGCGCTCTGTGTTGGCATCGTCCAGCGGCGCGTCGACTTCGTCGAGCAGGCAAAACGGCGCGGGGTTCAACTGGAAAATGGCGAACACCAGGGCGATCGCGGTCAAGGCTTTTTCGCCACCCGACATCAGGTGGATGGTGCTGTTCTTCTTGCCCGGCGGCTGCGCCATCACCTGCACGCCGGCGTCCAGGATCTCGTCGCCGGTCATCACCAGCCGGGCCACGCCACCACCAAACAACGTGGGAAACATGCGGCCGAAGTGCTCGTTGACCTGGTTGAAGGTGCTGCCCAGCAGGTCGCGCGTTTCCAGGTCGATTTTGTGGATGGCGTCTTCCAGCGTGTTCATCGCCTCCACCAGGTCGGCGTTCTGCGCATCGAGGAAAGACTTGCGTTCGCGCGATGCCGTCAGCTCATCCAGCGCCGCCAGGTTCACCGCCCCCAACGCGTTGATCTCGCGGTTGATGCGTTCGATCTCGCCTTGCATCCCGGCGAGCTTGACGCCGCCCTGCTGGATGCTTTGCGCCAGCGCCGGCAGGTCGGCCTGCGCCGCGACCAGCTGTTCCAGGTACTGCGCGCTGCCGAGCTGCGCGGCCTGCTCTTCCAGCTGCAACTTCATGATGCGGTCGCGCAGCGGCTGCAGGCTTTGCTCGTGCGCCAGGCGTTGTTCGTCGGAGCGCTTCAGGCGCAAGGTCAGGTCGTCGTACTCGCTGCGTTTGGCGCCCAGCGCCGCCTCGCGCTCCAGCTTCAACGCCAGGGCCGTCTGCAAGCCGACCTGGGCCGACACATCGGTCAGGCGCACCAACTCATCCTGCAACTGCGCGGCGGACTGCTGGTCCGCTTCGAGCTGCTGCGCGGCGGTCTCCAGCCCGCGCTGCAGTTCGCCGCGCCGCGCCGCCAGCGAGCGCGAAGCGAACTGCGCTTCCTGGGCTTCGCGCTCGAGCGTGCGCAACTGTTCGCGCGCCTGCGCCGTGCTGCGTTCGGCCGCGATCACGGCCTCGTCCAGCTCGGCGTGGCGTTCCTGCGTGGTGGCCAGTTGCAGGTCGAGTTCTTCGAAGCGGGCTTCGCCGGTGGCGCCGCGTTCGTTCAACTCGTCCTGTTGGGCGTTGACCTCGGCCAACTCGGCATCGAGCTGGCCGCGCCGGTGGCTGGTTTGTTCGACCAGTTGCGACAGGCGCAGCAGTTCCACCTGCAATTGGTGCGCGCGGGTCTGGGACTCGGTCGCTTCACGGCGCGCCGCCAGCAGGCGCTGCGACGCATCGGTGTAGGCCGCTTCGGCGCGCACCAGCGCGCTGCGCGACTCCTCGGCGATCAGCGCCTGGGCCCGCGACTGAAGCGCCAGGTTCTCGATCTCCTGCGCGCGCGCCAGCATGCCCGATTGTTCGGAGTCGGGCGCGTGAAAGCTCACGGCGAACTGGCTGACGGCGTGGCCGTCGCGGGTCATGATGACTTCGCCGTGCGTCAGCTTCGCGCGCGCGGCCAGGGCCTCGTCGATGTGGGATGCGATGTAGACGCCTTCGAGCCAATCGTTGAGCAAGGCCTTGAGGCCGGCGTGTTCTTGCGTCGTGGCCAGCCGCAGCAGGTCGCTCAGGCGCGGCAGCGTTTGGTGGGTGTTCGAAAACGCCGCCAACGGCGGTGTGTAGAACGCCAGCTTGGCCGGCGGGGCGTCGGCGGCAAAAGCGCGCACGCTCTCCAGCCGGCCCACCTCCAGCGCCCCCAGCCGTTCGCGCAACGCGGCCTCCAGCGCGGTCTCCCAACCGGCTTCGATGTGCAGCTTGGTCCACAGCCCTTGCAGCGCATCGAGGCCGTGCCGGGCCAGCCAGGGCTTGAGCTTGCCCTCGGTCTGGACCTTCTCCTGCAATGCGCGCAGCGCATCGAGCCGAGCGCTCAGATCGGCCAGCTTGCCGCCCTGGGCGTTGACCTGCTGCTGCTGCGCGCGGCGCGCGGCGTCGAGTGCGGGCACCTGCTCGTTCAACTGGTGCAGCCGCGCGTCACTCACGGCTTGCGCTTCTTCGGCCACGCTGTGCTGCTGCTTCAGCTCGGCCAGCCAGTGGGTCTCGGGCGCAGCCAGCTGGCCACGTTCGCCGGCCAGCCGTTCGCGGCGGGTGTCGAGCTGGCGCCGATGCTCCTCGATGTTGCGGCTCTCGGAGGCCAGCACCTGGATTTGCTGCTGCACCGCAGCCACCACGCTGCGCTGCTGGTTGCTCCGGGCCTGCGCCGCGCGCACCGCGTCTTCGAGCGTCGGCAGGCTGGCGGCAAATTCCTCGGCCTGCGCGGCGAGCACCTCGCCTTGGTCGTCGGCCACGGCGATCTGTTCGGCGATGTGCTCCAGCTCGACGCTGGCCTGGGTCTGCCGATCGCCCCACTCGGCGCTGCGCGCTTTGAGTTCGAGCAAGCGCTGCTCGACGCGCTGGCGCCCTTCCACCACATAGCGGATGCGTTCTTCGAGCCGGCTCACATCCAGCGCCGCTTCGGCCAGCGCGCCTTGCGACGCGTGCAACTCGTCGCTGGCGGCATAGTGCGCCTGGCGCACCGTTTCCAGCGCCGCTTCACCGTGGCGCAGTTCGGCCATGCGCGCCTCCAGCGCATTGCCGGCCTCGGCGACCGCTTGCTTGGTGCGCGCTTCGTCTCCCGCCGCATCGCGGTGTTTCAGGAACCACAGCTGGTGCAGTTTCAGCTCGCCCTGCAATTGCAGGCCGCGATACTGGCTGGCCACCTCGGCCTGCTTTTCCAGCTTGTCGAGGTTGCTGTTCAATTCGCGCAGGATGTCTTCGACCCGCGTCAGGTTGTCGCGTGTGTCCTTCAACCGACTCTCGGTTTCGCGCCGGCGCTCCTTGTACTTGGACACACCGGCCGCCTCTTCCAGAAACATGCGCAGCTCTTCCGGCTTGCTCTCGATGATGCGGCTGATCGTGCCCTGGCCGATGATGGCGTAGGCGCGCGGGCCCAGGCCGGTGCCCAGGAACACGTCCTGCACGTCACGCCGGCGCACCGGCTGGTTGTTGATGTAGTAGCTGCTGGTGCCGTCGCGCGTGAGCACGCGCTTGACGGCGATCTCGGCGAACTGGTTCCATTGGCCGCCGGCGCGCGCGTCCTCGTTGCTGAACACCAGCTCCACGCTGGCGCGGCTGGCGGGCTTGCGCAGCCCCGAGCCGTTGAAGATCACGTCCTGCATCGACTCGCCGCGCAACTCGCTGGCCTTGCTTTCGCCCAGCACCCAGCGCACCGCGTCCATGATGTTGGACTTGCCGCAACCGTTGGGCCCGACCACCCCGACCAACTGGCCCGGAAGCTGGAAGTGCGTGGGTTCGGCGAACGACTTGAAACCGGAGAGCTTGATCGAGTTCAGGCGCATGGGACAGGGGTGAGCAGACGCTGCGACGGGACGCCGCTGGATGCGCCCAAGTGCTTGATTTACCTGGGAAAACACAACCTGCGGCAGCGGGTTTGGTGGCTCTCCCAAAGGGGGCTGGATGATACCATCGCGCCCCCCGCATATCGCCTTCCGAGCCGCATCGCCATGGCCAAGACCGCTGCCCCGAAAACCGCCGCCAAAGCGCGCCCGCTGCCCCCCAACCCCCCGTCGGCACCGAGCAAGGAGTTGCATGTTTTCCCCAACCCGGCGCCGCGCCGCGACTACGTGATCCAGTTCCAGGTGCCCGAGTTCACCTGCCACTGCCCGCTCACCGGCCAGCCCGACTTTGCGCACTTCACCATCGACATGGTGGCCGACCAACTGTGCGTGGAGTTGAAGAGCCTGAAGATGTATTTCTGGAGTTATCGCAACCAAGGCGCGTTCCACGAGAAGGTCACCAACGACATCCTGGACGACATCGTCAAGGCCGCCCACCCGCGCTTCATCCGCATCACCGCCCGGTGGTTTGTGCGCGGCGGCATCTACACCAACCTGGTGGCCGAACACCGCAAGAAGGGCTGGAAGCCGCACGCGTTGGTGGAACTGCCGGCGCACGCGGCGCAGAATGGACTGCTGGGCTGACCCGGCCGGCGACGCCACCTGAAGCGTCACGGCGTTGTCACGCTGGCGGCCCAGAATCACGCAGCCGACAACAACGGAGACACCCCATGCGATTCACCTTTGCCAGCCTGGCCAGTCTGGCCTGTGCATTCAGCCTCGTCAGCGTCAGCGAGTCGGCCCTGGCCGACAAACGCCGCCACCACGACCGGGATCACAACAGGTTCGAAGCCCCGCTGGTCATCGGCCACCGAGGCGCCAGCGGCTACCTGCCCGAGCACACGCTCGAAGCCTACGCACTGGCCATCGAGCTGGGTGCCGATTTCATCGAGCCCGACCTGGTGGCGACAAAAGACGGCCACCTGATCGCGCGCCACGAGCCGAACATGATCAACACCACCGACGTGGCCGAACACCCCGAGTTCGCGTCGCGCAGGCGCATCGTGGCGCTCGATGGCGCGCCGGAAGAAGGCTTCTGGGCATCGGACTTCACACTCGCCGAAATCAAGACCTTGCGCGCCAAGCAGGCGTTTGCCGAGCGGCCGCAGCAGTTCAATGGCAAGTTCGAGATTCCGACCTTCGCCGAGGTGATCGAGCTGGCCAAGCGCAAGGGCAAAGAGGTCGGCCGCGTCGTCGGTGTGTACCCCGAAACCAAGCACCCGACCTACCACCAGAAGCTGGGCCTGCCGCTGGAGGCGCGGCTGCTGCACGTGCTGACCCGTGCCGGCTGGAACTACCGCGAGGCGCCGGTGTTCATCCAGTCGTTCGAGCAGGCCAACCTGAAGGCCTTGCGCCACATGACGCGCATCAAGCTGATCCAGCTGATCGATGCCGACGATGTCAACCCCGACGGCACACTTGCCTACAACGCGCCGTTCGACCGCCCCTACGACTGGACCGTGTCCGGCAACCCGGAATTGCAGGCCCGCACCTTCGGCTATTTCGTCACCGACGCGGGGCTGAAAGAAGTGGCCCGCTACGCCGACGGCATCGGCCCGTGGAAGCGCTACATCGTCAGCACCGTGGTCGACCCCACCGGCACCGGCCCGGGCGAAGCCGCGCGCAAGCTGGCCCCGCCCACCGACCTGATCGCGCGCGCCCACAAGGCCGGCCTGCTGGTGCACGCCTACACCTTCCGCAATGAGCAGCGCCGCCTGCCGAGCGACTACGCCGGCAACCCGGTGAACGAGTACCTGCAGTTCTACCAGCTGGGCATCGACGGCTTGTTTTCAGACTTCCCCGGCACGGCCGTGGCGGCGCGTGTGTTGCACCGCCTGCGCACCGACGCCGGCTATGCGGACTGCCTGAAGGCAGCTGAACGCAAGGACTGCGACTGATTTGCCACCCCGACCTCGACCCGCTCGCGGGGGAGGGTTGGGGGCAAGCGTCTCAGCCCAGCAAGCCCCGCCGCGCCAGGTTGCGCATCAGCGCGCCGACCCCGAACTGCCACGGCGCAATGCGGTCGCTGCGATCGACCCAGTTGACCAGGCCACCCAGGCGCTCCGCGCTGATCGTGACCCTGTCGCCCAGGTGGTGGGTGAAGCCCGCGCCGGGCGCGTCGCGGTCCTTGATAGGGGCGAACATGGTGCCGCAAAACAGCATCATGCCGTCCGGGTACTGGTGGTGCGGGCCCATGGCGTGGGCCACCAGGTCGAGCGGGTCGCGGCTGATGCGCGCCATCGAACTCGACCCCTCCAGCACAAAGCCGTCTTCACCGGCCACGTTCAACCCGACCACCGCATTGCGCACCTCGGCGATGCCGAAGTGTTCATCGAACAAGCGGATGAACGGCCCGATCGCGCACGAACCGTTGTTGTCCTTGGCCTTGCCCAGCAACAGCGCGCTGCGGCCTTCGAAGTCGCGCAGGTTCACGTCGTTGCCCAGCGCCGCGCCGACCACCTGGGCACGCGGCGACACCGCCAGCACGATTTCGGGCTCCGGGTTGTTCCAGGTCGATTCGGCATGCAGGCCGATCTCGACCCCGGTGCCGAGCGACGCCATCGGTGGCGCCTTGGTGAAGATCTCGGCATACGGACCGATGCCGACCTCGAGATACTGCGACCACAGCTTTTGCTCCAGCAGCAGCGCCTTCAATTTTTCCGCCTGCGGCGAGCCGGGGCGGATGCCCGCCAGGTCGTCGCCGACCAGCGCCACCACCTGGCGCCGCACGGCCTCGGCCCGGCTCGGGTCGCCACGGGTCTGCTCCTCGATCACGCGCTCGACCATGCTCTGCGCGAACGTGACGCCTGCGGCCTTGACCACCTGCACGTCGTTCGGTGCCAGCAGGTGGCGCTGGGCGGGGTCGGGCCCGTGCGCGAGCGTGTCGTCGAGCCAGCCGGCCAGCTCGCCCAGCGGCCGGGCCGGCGCCGCGCGAAGTGCGGCAACGGCGTCGCCCCGCTCGAGCAGCGCGGCCATTGTGGGCGCGAGCGCGCCAACGTCGTGCAGCACCCCCTCGCGCAGCAACACCAGCGTCGGGCCGCCGCGCTCGCCCGGAACCCAGGCGCGGCCCACCAGCAGCGCGCGCGCCGCGTCGACGGGCAGGGTTTCAGCGAGGCTCAGAAGTTTTTTCATGGTGTTCCCGGAATGCGCGTGATGCCGATGGCGGATCGAGCGTAGAAGCCGTTGGGGCTGCGGCGGTCATTTGAAGGGAATGATGCGAGGCCGCTCCGGTGGCGTCAAGCGCTGTGGCACCATTCGCGCTTTGTCAACCCACGGAGCCACCCCATGACGATCGTTCACCGCCGCACCTTCATGATCCACACTGCCGCCACGGGCGCGGCGCTCCTGGCCTCCAGGGCCGCAATGGCGCAAGCCCTGCCGGCGCTGGCCGAGTCGGACGCGCAGGCGGTCGCCCTGGCCTACAAGCAGGACACCACCAAGGTGGACGCCAAGAAGTACCCCAAACACGAGGCGTCGCAAAAGTGCAGCAACTGCCAGCTGTACGTGGGCAAGGCGACCGATGCCGCGGGCGGTTGCCCCTTGTTCGCCGGCAAGCAGGTGGCCGGCAACGGCTGGTGCAGCGCCTGGGCCAAGAAGGCCGGTTGAGCAGGTTGCGCCGGCGCGATCGAACCGGGCTCGCCGATGCTCGATTCGTTTCCGGCCGGCGGCCTGGCGGTGGTGGTCGGCGCCCGCGGTGGGATTGGCCAGGCGCTGCTGGCCCGACTGCGCGCCGATGCCCGCTTCGAGCGAATCGTTGGCCTCGGCCGGCACAGCGATCCGGTGCTCGATTTGTGCAGCGAGGCCACGATCGCCGATGCGGCGCAGCACGTGGCCGGCACCGGCCTTGCCCTTCGGCTGCTGTTCAACGCCGCCGGCTTCCTGCACGGCCACGGCATCGCGCCGGAAAAGAGCTGGCGCCAGCTTGACCCCGCGGCGATGGCACACGCCTTTGCCATCAATGCCATCGGCCCGGCGCTGCTGATGAAACACTTCCTGCCGCTGCTGCCGCGCGATGGCAAATCGGTGTTTGCAACGCTGTCGGCCCGGGTCGGCAGCATTGGCGACAACGGCCTGGGCGGCTGGTACAGCTACCGGGCGTCCAAGGCGGCGCTGAACCAGCTGGTGCGGACCGCAGCGATCGAATTGAAACGCCGCCAGCCCGAGGCGATTTGTGTGGCCTTGCATCCGGGCACGGTCGACACGGCGCTGTCGACGCCATTCGCAAAATCCGGGCTCACTTTGCAGACCCCCGAGATCGCCGCCGCTCGGCTGCTCACGGCGATCGATTCAATGGGCGGAAGTGCGTCGGGCGGCTTCTTCGACCAGCACGGCGAACCGATCCCCTGGTGAGCACCTCGGCGCGGCCCGCGTGGCCTCGCCGATAATCGAGGCGATGAACCCGCTGCTCGCACGCCTGTATCCGTACCCGTTCGAGCGCTTGCGCGCCCTCACGCAGGACATCACGCCCAGCCCGGCCCATCAGCCGATCAGCCTGGGCCTGGGAGAGCCGCGCCACCCCACGCCGGCACTGATCCAGCACGCACTGCGCGACCATCTGAACGGGCTGGCGAACTACCCCGCCACGGCGGGCGAGCCGGCCCTGCGGCAATCGATCGCGGCGTGGATTCAGCGCCGCTATGGCGTGAGCGTCGATCCGCTGAGCCAGGTGCTGCCGGTCAACGGGTCACGCGAGGCCTTGTTCGCGCTGGCCCAGACCGTGGTCGACCCCAGCCGCGCCGGCGCCACCGTGGTGTGCCCGAATCCGTTCTACCAGATCTACGAGGGCGCGGCCTTGCTGGCCGGCGCGCAAACCGCATTTGCCAACAGTGACCCGGCGCGCAACTTTGCCGCCGACTGGGCCAGCATTCCCGGCCGCGTGTGGGCCGCGACCCAGTTGCTCTATGTCTGTTCGCCCGCCAACCCGACCGGCGCGGTGATGCCGTTGAGCGAATGGCAACGCCTGTTCGAGCTGAGCGACCAACATGGTTTCGTGATCGCCTCGGACGAGTGTTATTCCGAGATCTACTTTCGCGGCGCGCCGCCGCTGGGCGCGCTGGAAGCGGCGGCGCATCTGGGGCGGCATGATTTTCGCAACCTGGTGGTCTTCACCAGCCTGTCCAAACGCTCCAGCGTGCCGGGCATGCGCTCCGGTTTTGTCGCTGGCGACGCGGCGCTGATGAAGGCGTTTCTGCTCTACCGCACCTACCATGGCAGTGCGATGAGCCCGGTGATCCAGCAGGCCAGCATCGCGGCCTGGAACGACGAGCAGCATGTGGTGGCCAATCGCGCCCTGTACCGGGCCAAGTTCGAGCAGGTCACGCCGCTGCTGGCCACCGTGCTCGATGTGCAACTGCCGGACGCCGGCTTCTACCTGTGGGCAAAAGTACCGGGGGCCGACGACGTGGCTTTTGCCCGCGGGCTGCTGGCTCAATACAATGTGGCGCTTTTGCCGGGCAGCCTGCTGGCACGGCAAGCGCAAGGGCTCAACCCCGGTGCGGGCCGGGTCCGGCTGGCCCTCGTCGCCGGCCTCGACGAATGCCTGGAAGCCGCGCAACGAATCGTCGCCTATGTCAAGTCGCCGGTGGCTTGATCCTGAATCTGTCCTTCACCTGACCCACCCATGTCACAAAAACTTGAAACCCTGATCGACCTCGCCTGGGAAGCCCGTGCCAGCCTGACCCCGCTGAATTCACCCGAGGTGCGCGACGCCGTCGAAGAGGTGATCAAGGGCCTGAACAAGGGCCACATTCGCGTGGCCGAACGCCAGGCCGTGGGCCAGTGGAAGGTGAACCAGTGGGTCAAGAAGGCGGTGCTGTTGAGCTTCCGCCTGAACGACAACAAGCTGATGCGCGCCGGTGACCTGGGCTTTTACGACAAGGTGCAGACCAAGTTCGCCCATCTTGATGAAGCGCAGATGCGCGCCACCGGCGTTCGCGTGGTGCCGCCGGCGGTGGCGCGGCGCGGCTCCTACCTGGCCAAGAACGTGGTGCTGATGCCCAGCTTCGTCAACATCGGCGCGTATGTCGATGAAGGCACGATGGTGGACGCCTGGGCCACCGTGGGCTCGTGTGCGCAGATCGGCAAGAACGTGCACCTGAGCGGCGGCGTCGGCATCGGCGGCGTGCTCGAGCCGCTGCAGGCCAACCCGACCATCATCGAAGACAACTGCTTCATCGGCGCGTGCTCCGAGGTGGTCGAAGGCGTGATCGTCGAGGAAAACTCGGTGATCTCGATGGGCGTGTACATCGGCCAAAGCACCAAGATCTACGACCGCGCCACCGGCGAGGTGAGCTACGGCCGCATTCCGGCCGGCTCGGTGGTGGTGAGCGGCAACCTGCCCAGTGCCGACGGCAAGTACAGCCTGTATTGCGCGGTGATCGTCAAGCGCGTGGACGCGCAGACACGCGCCAAGACCAGCATCAATGATCTGCTGCGCGCCTGATCTGCACACGGCGCCCATTTCTGCAACCGGGGAGCGAATGCGATGAGCGGCGGAAACATGGAGCGCGTGTTGCGGCTGATGTCGGACAAGGGGGCGTCGGACGTCTACCTCTCGTCCAACTCGCCCATCCTGATCAAGATCAACGGCAACATCATGCAGTTGAGCGACCAGCCGCTCACCCACACGCAGCCGCGCCAGTTGCTGGCCGAACTGCTGACGCCCAGCCAGCTCGAAGACCTGGACGAAACCGGCGACCTGAACGTCGGTATCGGCCTCACCGGGCTGGGGAGTTTTCGTCTCAGCGCGTTCAAGCAGCGCGGCACGGTGGCGGCGGTGTTTCGCTGCATTCCGTTCCAGATCCCGTCGCTCGAAAGCCTCAACCTGCCCGACATTCTGAGCAACCTCGTGCTCGAAAAGCGCGGCCTGGTGTTGATGGTCGGCGCCACCGGCACCGGCAAGAGCACGACCCTGGCGGCGATGCTGGAGCAGCGCAACCAGCAGCTCGCCGGGCACATCCTGACCATTGAAGACCCGATCGAGTTCCTGTTCAGCAACAAGAAGTCGGTGGTCAACCAGCGCGAGGTCGGGCGCGACACACAGTCGCTGCAGACCGGCCTGAAGAACGCCATGCGCCAGGCGCCCGACTGCATCATGATCGGCGAAATCCGCGACCGTGAAACCATGACGGCGGCGATCTCGTATGCGCTGTCGGGCCACTTGGTGCTGTCCACGCTGCACGCCAACAACAGCTATCACGCGATGGGCCGGATCCTGTCGTTCTACTCGCCCGAAGCGCGCCCGGTGCTGCTGGCCGACCTGGCCGCCGGCCTGCGCGCGGTGATCTCGCAGCGCCTGGTGCGGGCCACGGCGGGCGGGCGAATTCCAGCGGTCGAGGTGCTGCTCAATACGCAGTTGGTGTCCGAACTGGTCGAGGCCGGCGACTTCACCGGCGTCAAGGCGGCGATGGAAAAGTCATTGTCCGAGGGCTCGCAAACGTTTGAGAAGGATCTCGCCCGGCTGATTGCCCAGGGCTTGATCACGCGCGAAGAAGGCCTGGCCTATGCCGACTCGCCGTCCAACCTGATGTGGCGGCTCGAAAACGACATGAGCCCGGTGTCGCGCCTGGTGGCCAAGAAGGAAGAGAACACCGAACACGCCACGTTCACCGAACTCGCGATGGACGTGCGGCCGGAGGAGCTTTCGACCCGGGCCGGCAGCCTGCGCGGTTACTGATCCGCGATGTTGACCCGATGAGCGGCACGCTGCGCCTCACTGAAGAACTGCTGTCGCGCGCCTCGGTGACGCCGCGGGACGGCGGCTGCCAGGCCTTGATCGCGCAGCGCCTGCGCGCGGTCGGGTTCACCTGCGAACCCCTGGTGTTCGGGCCCAGCGGCGCTGAAGTCACCAACCTGTGGGCGCACAAACCAGGCGCCGCCACCGCCGCCAAGCTGCTGGTGTTTGCCGGCCACACCGACGTGGTGCCCACCGGCCCGCTGGAGCAATGGCACAGCCACCCGTTCGCCCCCAGCCATCGCGATGGCATGCTGTTCGGGCGCGGTGCCGCCGACATGAAAACCTCGCTCGCGGCGATGGTGGTGGCCACTGAGGAGTTCGTCGCGGCGCGCCCGCACCATGCCGGCTCGCTGGCCTTCTTGCTGACCAGCGACGAAGAAGGCCCGGCCGTTGACGGCACGGTCAAGGTCTGCGAGTGGCTGGCGGCGCGCCAGATCAGGCCGGACTACTGCATCGTCGGCGAGCCCACCTCGGTGGACCGGATCGGCGACATGGTCAAGAACGGCCGGCGCGGGTCGCTGTCGGGCAAGCTCACGGTCAAGGGAGTGCAAGGCCACATCGCCTACCCGCACCTGGCCAGCAACCCGATCCACCTCGCCGCGCCGGCCTTGGCCGCGCTGGTGGGCATGTCGTGGGACAGCGGCAATGTGTACTTTCCCGCCACCCGCTGGCAGGTGTCCAACATCCATGCCGGCACCGGCGCCGGCAACGTGATCCCGGGCGAGTTGGTGATCGACTTCAATTTCCGCTTCTCCACCGAGTCGACGCCCGCATCGCTGCAGCAGCGCGTGCAGGCCGTGCTCGACAGCCACGGCCTGAGCTATGAACTGGCGTGGACGCTCGGCGGTGAACCGTTTCTGACGCCGGTGGGAGCGTTGAGCGAGGCGCTTTGCGCCGGCATCGAGGCCCGCACCGGCATCACCGCCCAGCTCTCGACCACCGGCGGAACTTCCGACGGCCGTTTCATCGCCAGAATATGCCCCCAGGTGGTCGAATTCGGCCCGGTCAACGCCACCATCCACAAGATCGACGAATCGGTCGACGTGGCCAGCATCGACGTGCTGAAGAACATTTACCTCGATACCCTGGAACGCCTGTTGTCATGACGCTCATCGAACTCATTACCGCGCAAAGCGCCCGCCTCAAACAGGCGGGCGTTTCGTTTGGGCACGGCACGACCAACGCGTTTGACGAATCGGCGTGGCTGGTGTCGTGGGCGCTGGGTTTGCCGCTCGATGCCCTCGAAGCGCGCGCCCAGACACCGCTGGGCGCCGCCGATCAAGCCAAGGCCGAAGCGCTGGTGGGTCAACGCATCGAATCCCGCCAACCCGCGGCCTACCTGACCCACGAGGCCTGGCTGCAAAACGTCCCGTTTTATGTCGACGAGCGCGTCATCGTGCCGCGCTCGTTCATTGCCGAACTGCTGGTCGACGGCGAACAGGAAGGCACGCTGGACGCCTGGCTGTCCGACAGCACGCGCGCGGTGCTCGACCTGTGCACCGGCAATGGCAGCCTGGCCGTGATTGCCGCCATGGCCTACCCCGAGATCGTTGTCGACGCGGCCGACATTTCGGACGACGCGCTGGCGGTGGCCCGGATCAATGTCGACAAACACGGGCTGGGCCAACGCATCACGCTGGTCAAGTCCGACCTGTTGGCCAGCGTGGCCGGCCCCTATGATTTGATTTTGTGCAACCCGCCCTACGTCACCACCCACAGCATGGCCGCGTTGCCGCCCGAATACCAGGCCGAGCCCAGGCTGGCCTTGGCCGGGGGTGACGACGGCATGGACCTGGTGCGCAGCATCGTGCGCGACGCGCCTGCCCACCTGACGGCGCAAGGCGTGCTGGTGCTGGAGATCGGCCACGAGCGGCGTCATTTCGAACATGCGTTCCGGCGCCTGGAAGTGGCCTGGCTGGAGACCAGCGCCGGCGCCGACCAGGTGCTGCTGGCAACGCGCGACGCCCTGACGCGCTGGAGCGCCCGATGATCACCTTGCGCGAAGTCACGCTGCGCCGCGGCGTCAAGGTGGTGCTCAACAGCACCAGCGTCACCCTGCAGCCGGGTGAAAAGGTCGGGCTGGTCGGCCGCAACGGCGCCGGCAAATCGTCGCTGTTTGCGCTGCTGACCGGCACGCTGCACGCCGACGGCGGCGACGTCGACCTGCCGCCGCGCTGGCGCCTGGCCGAAGTGGCGCAGGACATGCCGGAGACCGACGAAAGCGCGACCGACTATGTGCTGCAAGGCGACACGCGTCTGATGGAAGCGCAGGCCCAGCTCGCGCAGGCCGAGGCCGATGACGACGGCCACGCGATGGCCGACGCCCACCACGCCATCAGCGACGCCGGCGGTTTCGAGGCCCGCCCGCGCGCACAGGCGATGCTGATGGGCCTGGGCTTCAGAACAGGCGAACTCGATGCCGCCGTCAACAGCTTTTCCGGTGGCTGGCGCATGCGGCTGCAGCTCGCCCGCGCCTTGATGTGCCCGGCCGATCTGATGCTGCTGGACGAACCCACCAACCACCTCGACCTGGACGCGCTGGTGTGGCTGGAGGCCTGGCTTCAGCGCTACGACGGCACCATGATCGTCATCAGCCACGACCGTGAGTTTCTGGACGCGATCACCAAGGTCACGCTGCACCTGGACGAGACCAAGCTGACGCGCTACACCGGCAACTACACGGCGTTCGAGGAAATGCGTGCCGAGCGCATGCTGCAACAGCAGGCCGGTTACGAAAAGCAGCAGGAGCGCATGGCGCACCTGCAGAAGTTCATCGACCGCTTCAAGGCCAAGGCCAGCAAGGCCAAGCAGGCGCAAAGCCGGGTGAAGGCGCTGGCGCGCATGGAAAAGCTGGCGCCGGTGCTGACCAGCGGCGACTTCCAGTTCGAGTTTCGAGAGCCCGCCAACCTGCCCAATCCGATGCTGGCGTTTTCAGGCGTGGCCTGCGGCTACCCGGCACTCGATGAAGGCGGAACCCCCAAACGCATCGTCGACAACATCAACCGCTCGGTGCTGGCGGGGCAGCGCATCGGCATCCTGGGTGCCAACGGGCAAGGCAAGTCGACGGTCGTCAAGACCATCGCGCGTGAACTGGCGCCGCTGGCCGGCGAGATCACCGAAGGCAAGGGGTTGACGATCGGCTACTTCGCGCAACAGGAGCTTGACGTGCTGTCGCTCGGCGACGGGCCCTTGATGCACATGGTGCGGCTGGCGCGCGACGTCGGCCCACCCGCGCGCGAGCAAGAGCTGCGCGACTTCCTCGGCTCGTTCCGGTTCGTCGGCGAGATGGTCACGCAGGCGGTGGGCACCTTGTCCGGCGGCGAAAAGGCGCGGCTGGTGCTGGCCATGCTGGTGTGGCAACGCCCCAACCTGCTGCTGATGGACGAGCCGACCAACCACCTCGACCTGACGACGCGTGAAGCGCTCAGCATGGCGCTGAACGAATTCGAAGGCACGGTGATGCTGGTGAGCCACGACCGCGCCCTGCTGCGTGAAGTGTGCGACGAGTTCTGGCTCGTCACCGCAGGCGCGATCCAGCCTTTCGACGGCGACCTGGACGACTACCAGCGCTGGTTGCTCGAACAGTCGCGTGAAGCCTCGCGCGACGCCTCCAAAGGCGAAAAGGCCAAGCGCAAGCGCGACGCCGCCAAGCCTGCCGCGGCCGCCGCATCGGCCGCCGTGCCGCCCGTCACACTGGGCAAGGGCAACGATCGCAAAGCGGCGGCATCCGTGCGCCAGCAGCGCAGCGACGGCCGCAAGCCGCTGCGCAAGGAACTCACCGGCATCGACCACCGGCTGGGTGTGTTGACGGGCGAGCGCGTGGCCTGCGAAGCGGCCGTGTCCGCCGCCGGCCTGACCCCGGCGCAGCGCGCCGAAAACGGCAAGCGGCTGAAGCAGATCGTCGACGAGATCGAGACGCTGGAAGCGCGCTGGCTGGAGCTCAGCGCGGAGCTGGAATCGCAGAGCGTCTAGGCCAACCCTAACGTTCGCGCGCAGCCCTTCGCAGCACCTGCGTCACCGGCTCGGCCAGGTACTGCAGCGGCGTGCGGCTCTCGCCCTTGATGAACACCTCGGCCGGCATGCCGGCCTGTAGTTTGACCTCACCGGCCTTGGCGAGGGAAGCCGCGTCGGCCTCGACCAATGCCACGTAATAGGCCTGGTTGGTATTGCGATCCAGCGTGCGATCGGCGGCCACGTAGAACACCTTGCCCTCGACCAGCTTGGTGGTGCGGTAGGTGAACGCCGTGAAGCGAATCTCGGCCGCGTGACCCTGCTGAACCCGAGTCACGTCCTCGGTGCGAATGCGCGCCTCGACCACCAGCCTGGGGTTGCTGGGCACGATGTCGGCAATCGGCTCGCGCGGCGACACCACGCTGCCCGGCGCCGTGAACTTCAGGTTGATCACGTCGCCAGCCACCGGCGCCACGATCACCTGGCGACTCGATGCGTCGACCGTCTTGCGTTGCTCCTGCTGAATCTCGATCAGCCTGGCCGCGCTGACCTTCAGCTGGTCGCTGGCCTGCTGACGGTAGTCGCCCTCCAGCGTCTTGACGCGCAGATCGGTGTCGACCTGCCGCTGTTCGGCACGCGCGATCTCGGAGCGCTTTTCTTCGATCTTGACACCGTAGTCGGCCACCGTCGCTTCGAGTTGAGAAATGCGCGTGGCCGAAATGAAGCCGTCTTTCAACAGGTTGCGGTTGGTCTCCAGCTCCGCCCGCTGGTGCCGCATCGATTCGGTCGCCTGCGTGACCTGCGCGCTCAGCGCTTCACGCTCTTGCACGATCCTGTCGCGCTGCGAGCGCAGCAACGCCACCTGCCCATGCAGGGCATCACGGCGCGCATCGAACAACGAGCGCTCTTTCACCATTTGCTCGGCCAGCC
Source organism: Methylibium sp. (assembly GCA_031415135.1). Lineage (GTDB taxonomy): Bacteria > Pseudomonadota > Gammaproteobacteria > Burkholderiales > Burkholderiaceae_C > LGRD01. The sequence continues at coordinate 3,754 of JANORB010000022.1, read as the reverse complement.
GTGGGTCGGACCTGGCCGCCGACTGCAGATCCGCGGCAAAGACCAGCCGATGCGCCGACAGCTGCTCGGCCTCCAGGCGCGCCAGGCTGGCCCGTTCAGACATGACGCGATAGTCGAGCCGATTGACATCGGCGTCCACCGCCACGTCTCCCAGCACCAGCAGCGTCTCGCCCGCCGCCACCCGCTGGCCGTCGCGCACCCGCACCTCGCGCACCAGCCCGCCCTCGGCATGCTGGACCGGGCGCCGGTCCAGATCGACCTTGACGAACGCCTGCGCCACCACCGCCGCGGTCAACGGCGCCAACGTCAGCCACGCGCCCACCGGCAGCAAACCGACCAGCAACACGCCTGCGGACCAGCGGGCCAGTTGGCGCGCTTCGCGCAGATGCGGCTCGAGACGACGATCGACCTGGGTCCCGGGCAGGGCCAGGCTGCTCATGATGCGGCCCCCTTGGCGAGGCCGGCCGTGGCAGCGCGCGCCGCCGATGCCATGTCGACCACCTGGGCGCCGGTGCCGGTGTGGACCGCCGGCTGCTGGTTCATCGCCTTCATCACCTCGGCGGCGGGCCCGTAGTGCTTGACGCGCCCGCCCTCGAGCACCAGCAGTTTGTCGATGTGCTGGACCAGCGTGGTGCGGTGCGTCACCACCACCACGGTCACCTTGCCGCGCAGCGCCTTCAGGGTCTGCCCCAGCGCCACCTCGCCGGCACCGTCGAGGTTGGAGTTCGGCTCGTCCAGGATGATCAGCCTCGGGTCGCCATACAGCGCACGCGCCAGCGCAATCCGCTGGCGCTGCCCCGGAGACAGCAGCGCACTGCCCGGTTCGATCATCGTGTCGTAACCGTCGGGCAGCGACAGGATCAGCTCGTGCACGTTGGCCTGCTTGGCCGCGACCACGACCTTGGCGCCGTCCACCTTGCCCAGCCGCGCGATGTTGTGGCCCACCCGGCCCGGGAACAGTTCGACGTCCTGCGGCACGTAGCCGATCCATGGTCCCAGCTCTTCGCGCGGCCAGGTCGACACGTCGGCCCCGTCTAGCCGCACCGTGCCGGCGGTTGGTTTCCACACGCCGGTGAGCAGCCGGACCAGGGTCGACTTGCCCGCGCCGCTGGGCCCGATGATGGCCAGCGATTCACCGACCTTCAGGTCCAGCGAGATGCCGCCGAGGATCACGCGGTCGCTGCCCGGCGGGCGGAAGACCAGCTGATTTGCGCTCAACTGGCCGCTGGGCGCCGGCAGTTGCATGCGTTCCGGCGTGGCCGCGGCCTGGGCCAGCAGCTCGCTCAGGCGGGCAAACGCGCCGCGCCCTTCGGCCAGCACGCGCCAGCTGCCCACGATCAACTCCACCGGCGCAAGCGCGCGGCCCAGCAGCGTGGTGGTGGCGATCATCACGCCCGGCGTGGCCTCGGCACGGATCACCAGCCAGGCGCCGAGCGCCAGCATCAAGACCTGGATCAGCTGGCGCAGCGTTCGGGTCGTCGCCGCCATCGCCACCGTGCGGCTCGCGGTCGGCCGCTGCAGCGCGGTGACCTCTGCGTTCTTGCGCCGCCAGCGCGAGATCAGCGAATCGGTCATGCCCATGGTCTGCGCCACTTCCGAGTTCTGCAGCGACGCCTCCAGATAGCGCGTGGCGTCGGCGGCCGCTTTCTGCAGCGCCTCGATGTTCTTGCGCGTGAGCCGGTCGTTGACGATCGCCAGCACCAGCATCAGCAGCGCCGCCATCGCCGCCGCCGAGCCGAGCAGCGGGTGGGCGAGCCAGATGACGGCCACGTACACCACCACCCACGGCGCGTCGAACACCGCCAGCAAACCCTGGGCGGAGAACAGCGACCGCAGCACGCCGATGTCACGCAGGCCTTCGGAGCTGGCGCGGCCGCTTCGCTGCGAACCTTGCGCGACGACGATCTTCGTGACCGCCGGCGACAGCGCTTCGCCCACCAGGTTGCCCGCCACCCCTTGCAGCCGGCTGCGCAGATAGTCCAGCGCCAGCAGCAACGTGAGCGCCACACCCACACCGATCAGCAGCACCGCCAAGGTTTCGCCGCTCTGGCTGGCCAGCACGCGGTCGAAGACTTGCAGCATGAACAGCGCCGGGACGAGCAGCAGCAGGTTGACGAAGAAGGACAGGCCCGCGACATGGAGCAGCGGGCGGCGGAGCAACAGGATCAACGGTTTCATCGACACTTTCAGGGCGCAATGAATCCTAGCCTTGGGGCGTTTTGCCTTGGCGGCTGAAAATCACGAACCCTCGCCCCGGCCCACCCCGATCCCCCAGTCGAGTGGTCGAATGGTGCGCGTTGCAAGCGCGCGCTGCCGCCCGGCTCTGCGAGCCGGGCGGCATGTGGGTCATGGGCCGACACGGGGCATGTCACGGAGTGATCGTGAAGTCCGTGGCATCGACGGTTCCGGAGACACCGGCCAGTGTCAGCGTCGCGAACAGCACCTTTGCACCAGCACCACTGCCATCGGCGTCGTAAAACAGGTTGCCGGTCGCCGTGTCGTACAGGATGAAGTCGTTGCTGTCCGCAGCGTTGCCTCCACTGCTCGCGCGGAAGTTGGCCGCCGCAAGCGTCGTGTCCGCACCAACCAAGAACGCGCTGAAGATGTCATCGTCGAGATGGATCCTGTCTCCCGTGTTGGCGTTGAAATCAGTGATCGTGTCGACGTTCGTCGCAGCATTCAGCGCTGTATCAAAATAGAAAATGTCGTTGCCAGCGCCGCCGGTCAGCGTGTCATTGCCGAGCTCACCGTGGATCTGATCGTCACCCGATTGGCCAAAGACCGTGTCGTTACCGGAGCCGGCAAAGATCGCGTCACTCGCACCCCTGGCAAAGATCACGTCGTCGCCAGTGACATAGCCCCCATTGATCGTGTCGGTGCCAGGCCCACTGTTGGTGCCCGTGATGACGCTGAAGGTTTCCGTGAATGTGGCGGCTCCCTGTGTGACCTGGATCGTCGCTTCGTAGACACGATCCTCATCCAGATTGCTTGCCGAAATGACGCCAGCCGAACTCACCGCCAAATCACCTGCGAAGTTTGCGGCAACACCGCCCGCCAGCGTGGTGGCGGTCAGCCCGGCGAGTGAGAATGAGTAGCCTCCCGCACCCCCGTCCGGATCGACCAGCGACATTTGACCGAAATCGCCGTTCGGCAGCCCATTGCCCGGGCTGGCCGTGAAGGTGAAGATCAGATCGCTGGCCGCATCGTTGGAGCCGTTGATCGTGAAGCTCAAATTCTGCGTGTTCGAGTTGGTCGAGCCATCGTTCACTCTGACGCCATAGGTTACGGTCAGCGTCTGTCCGGCCGCCAGGAAATCAAGGTTTGCCGCAGCCGGATCCCAAGTCGTGCTGATCGCCTGGGACGCACCGTTGGATGTCGCCGTGCCGCCGAAACTGAGCTTGCCAGTCACGAGCGCCGCAGTCAGTGAAGCCGTTTGCTCGGCAGTGAGTGCGCCTCCGCTCCACACCAGTGTCGGCGTGCCGGCAATCGACGCCGTGAGCGTGTTGCCAACGTCAGCATCGGCCACCGACAACGCGCCGATGATCGGCGCAATGTCTTGGGCGGAGGCGTTTACAGCTTCCAACACAGCAGATGGAGAGGTGATCGCTGCGAGGATCGGCGCGTCGTTGGTGCCGGTGACGGTGACGCTGACGGTGCGTGCCACGCTGCCGCCCTGGCCGTCCAGCACGTTGAAGCTGAAGGTCTCGACCTTGGTCTGGCCGGCCGCCAGGTATTCCACCGCCGACGCCGCCAC
>JANORB010000021.1:0-22838 GCA_031415135.1 Methylibium sp. | reverse complement strand
CGCATCACGGCGTCGGTGATCGTCGGCCGCGACACGCCGGGCATCAAGCACTCGAACGACGAGATCCACGCGATGGTCAAGGGCCAGAAAGAGCTGGTCGGCGTGGGCTCGATCGACCCGCACCGCTGGGGCATCAAGGGGGCCGTGCGCGAAGTGGAGCGCGCGGTCAGGGAACTCGGGCTCAAGGCCATCAATGTCGAGCCCGGCTTCGGCAACCCGCCCCGGCCCGCCGACGACCCGATGCTGTACCCGATCTACGACGCCTGCGACCAGCTCGGCGTGCCGGTGACCATCATGTCCGGGCCCACGGCGCCGAGCCTGGACATGGTGCAGGCCGCGGCGGTGGGCCATGTGGCGCGCGCCTTCCCGAACCTGGCGATCGTTTGTTACCACGGCTTCTATCCGTTCGTGAACGAGATCATCGGCGTCGCGTTTCGCTGGTCGAACGTGTTCATCGTGCCCGACATGTACATCTTCGCGCCCGGCGGCAGCCTGTATGTCGAAGCGGCCAACGGCTGCATGCGCCAGCAGATCCTGTTCGGAAGCTCCTACCCGTTCCGGCCCATGGCCCAGTCGATCAACGACTATCGCCAGCTGGGCTTCCATGACGGCGTGATTGACGACGTGATGTACGGCAACGCCAAGCGCGTGTTGAAGCTTGAGGTCTAGGCGGCTCGGCACGGCCACCGACATGGACCTTGCAATCCGCCCCGCCTTGCTGGCCGATGTCCCGCAGTTGCTGGCGCTCTACAAGCTGCTCGATACCGAGCCCGAGCCGGAGATGCCGATCGAGCAGGCCCGGGCTCGCTTCGCCGATCTGGCGTCGCACACCGGGCACCGGATCTATGTGGCCGAATTCGAGCGGCAGATCGTGGGAACATTCGCGCTGATCCTGGTCGGCGGCCTCTCGCACGGCGCGCGCGACTCCTGCATCGTCGAAGACGTCTGTGTCGCCCCCGACATGCAGGGCACCGGCATCGGCAAGCGGATGATGCGCTTCGCGATGGAGATATGCGCGAGCGGCGGTTGCTACAAGCTGGTCCTGTCCAGCCATGTCAGCCGAAGCAACGCGCACCGGTTCTACGAGAGCCTGGGTTTCCGCAAGCACGGCCACAGCTACCTGATCGATCCGTTGGGTGATGGCGGCCGTGCCGTCTGAGGCGGCGGCCAAACCGACCCTCAACCCAGTTCAGCGCGGTAGCGCCGCCCGGCCCGCCAGGTCCAGTTCGACGCTGATCGCGTCCGAGTTCGACGCCTGCGCGTTCACCGTGAACCCGAGTGAAGTCGCGAGCTTGCGCATGCCATCGTTCTCGCGCAACACGTCGCCCACCATCCGCTGCGTGCCGCGCGCCACGAGGTAGCCGATCATCTTGTTCATCAGCAGCAGGCCCATGCCGTGGCCCTTCAGGTCCGAGCGCACGATGATCGCGAACTCGGCGCTGATGTTGTCGGGGTCGATCACCGAGCGCACCACGCCGATCGTCTGCAACTCGCCGCCGGGCAGCGTGCGCACCGCGATGAAGGCCATCTCGCGCGCATAGTCGATCTGCGTCAGGCGGGCGAGTTCGCTGCGCGGCAACTCGCGGCGCACGCTGAAAAAACGCAGCCGCACGTCCTCCGGCTGCAGCAGCTCGATGAAGGCGCGGTGCTGGGGTTCGTCTTCCGGGCGAATCGGCCTGAGCGTGATGGGCTCGCCCTGCCAGAGCACGGTTTCTCCCAGTTCGGCCGGGTAGGGCGTGATGGCAAACCGGGCCGCGCCGGCGCCCGGCTGGCGGCTCACGCGCAAGCGCGCGTCGAGCGCGATCACGCCGTGCGCGTCGGCCAGCAGCGGGTTGATGTCGAGTTCGGCCAGCTCGGGCAGGTCGGCCAGCATCTGCGACAGCGCGATCAGCACATCGCAGACCGCGTCCAGGTCGGCCGGGGCGCGGTCGCGGTAACCGGCCAGCAGCCTGGCCACCCGGGTGCGCGACACCAGTTCCCGCGCCAGCGCCCGGTTCAGCGGCGGCAAGGCAATCGCACGGTCGGCCAGCACTTCGACGGCCACGCCGCCCTGGCCGAACAGCAGCACCGGCCCGAAGACCGGGTCGACGCTGGCGCCTGCGATCAGCTCCTGCGCCAGCGGCCGGGTCACCATCGTCTGCACCGTGAAGCCGGTGATCCGCGCCTTCGGCTGCAACTCGCGCACACGGGCGAGCATCGTGTCGGCGGCTTCGCGCAGATCGTTCTCGTCGCGCAGGTTCAGGCGCACGCCGCCCACGTCGGACTTGTGGCTGATGTCGGGGGACAGGATTTTCAGCGCCACCGGGTAACCCAGCTCGCGCGCCGCGGCCAGGGCGGCGGTGGACGAAGGCCCGACCGCCACCGTCGGCACGGTCGGAATGCCGTAGGCCTTCAGCACCGCCTTGGCCTCCAGTTCATCGAGCATGTCGCGGCCGGCGGCGAGCGCGGCCTCGATCGGTGCGCGGGCGGCCTGGATGTCGGGTGGGCCGTTCTCGCTCGCGGTCGGCGCTTCCATCAGCTGGGCCTGGTTGCGCCGGTAGGTCGCGAGCATCGCGAAGGCGCGCACCGCCTCCTCGGGCGTGGCGTAGTCGGCCACACCGGCGTCTTCGAAAATCCGGCGCGCCTGCGCCACGGCGGTGTCGCCCAGCCAGCACGCCATCAGGCGGCCGGCGGCCTGGCGGGCAATCGGCGCGCAGGCGCGCGCGATGTCGTCGCTGCGCACGATCGCGGTGGGCGCGTGCATGAACAGCACCGCGCCGGTGTCGCGCTCGGCCAGCAGCGTCTGCAGCGTTTCGGTGTAGCGCTGCACCGGCGCGTCGCCGATGATGTCGATCGGGTTGGCGTGCGACCAGGTCGGCGGCAGCACCGCGTCGAGCCGGGTCCGCACGCGCTCGCTGAGTTCGAGCAGCGGCACACCGGCAAGTGCCGCCGCATCGGCCGCCAGCACGCCGGCGCCGCCGCCGTTGGTCATCAGCGTCAGCGCCTCGTCGTGGTTGGCGCCGAAGCGCGCCAGCGTGGCGGCGGCCATGAACAGGTCTTGCAGGGTGTCCACGCGCAGCATGCCGGCGCGCCGGATGGCGGCGTCGAACACGATGTCGGAGCCGGCCAGCGCGCCGGTGTGCGAGGCCGCCGCCTTCATGCCGTTGCCGGCGCGCCCGGCCTTGACGACGATCACCGGCTTGTTGCGCGCCGCCGCGCGCGCCGCCGACATGAACTTGCGCGGGGCTTCGATCGACTCGATGTAGAGCAGGATCGAACGGGTGCGCGCGTCGCTCGCCAGGTGATCGAGCAGGTCGCCGAAGTCGACGTCGGCGCGCTCGCCCAGCGACACCATGTGCGAGAAGCCGATGCGCCGCGAGGTGGCCCAGTCGAGCACCGCAGTGACGAGCGCGCCCGATTGCGAGACGAACGCCACGCCACCGGCCATCGCGTCGGTGTGCGCGAAGCTGGCGTTCAGGCCCAGGTGCGGGCTCAGCAGGCCGATGCAGTTCGGGCCCAGCAAGCGCAGCACATGCGGCCGGGCGGCGTCGAGCATGGCCTGCTTTTGGGTTGCGCTCAGGCCGGCCGTCATGACGATGGCCGCGCGCGTGCCGAGCCGGCCCAGCGCTTCGATCAGGCCCGCCACGCTGTCGGGCGGGGTGCACAGCACGGCCAGGTCGGGCGCTTGCGGCAGGTCTTTCGGGTGTGCGAACACCGTGGTTCCGTCGAGCATGGCGTGTTTCGGGTTGACGCCGTAGATGGGCCCCTTGAAGCGGCCGGCGCGCAGGTTGCGCCAGACCGTGGCGCCGACGCTGCCGGCGCGGTCCGACGCGCCGATGACGGCGACCGACTTCGGCTCCAGCAGCCGATCGAGATGGCGAATGCTCATGGGCGGTTTCAGGTTGGAGTGGGAGGAACAAGCGTGTGCGCCGCGGGACTATTGCACGGCCCGCGTCGCGGGCGTGGCGCGTCCTGCGCCGGCCTTGATGGCCGTCAATCCGCATCCCAGCCGCACCCCAGGCGCACCCCAGGCGCGGCGGACACGCGGCGGATATGCGGCGGACACAAACCATTGACGCAACGTTGCCAAACGACGCGTTCTGTTGTCAAGGTGTTGCTCAGGCCTTCCTAAGCTTGTCTTCACCGACGCACACAAACCAACCAGGAGTCCAAGATGCTCAACCACGCCGCCTCGACCGCTACCCCGACCCTTGCCCGCGCCATGGTCGCCTCCGCAGTCCAGCGCCTTGGGGTTGACAGCGGTGCCAGCGAAAGGGCCGGCCGGCACATCAAGGAATCGTTGAGGCTGCTGCAGGAGACGCTGGCGCCGCAGCGCCGGCTGGTGCATGCCGGCGACGTGATTTACCAGGCCGGCGAGCGCTTCGGCAACCTCTACATCCTGAACTCGGGCTTCTTCAAGATCGTCAACCTGTCGGTCGACGGGCGCGAGCAGGTGGTCGGCCTGAAGTTCCGCGGCGACTGGCTCGGCTTCGACGGCATCGCCACCGGCCGCTACGGCTGTGATGCGGTGGCGATGGACACCGGTGAAGTCTGGGTGATCCGCTACGACGCGCTGCTGGCGGCCTGCGCCGGCGGCCCGGCGCTGCTGACGCTGCTGCACCAGGCGATGAGCCGCGAGATCGGCCGCGACCGCGACTCGCTGATGTCGGTGTGCACGCTGCCTGCCGATGCGCGGGTGGCCGACTTCCTGCGCGTGTGGGCCGAGTCGCTCGCCGATCGCGGCCTGCGCACCGACCAGATCACGCTGCGCATGACCCGCGCCGAGATCGGCAACTACCTCGGCATGAGCCTCGAAACGGTGAGCCGGGCGCTGTCGAAGATGGCCCGCGAGCAGGTCATCGCGTTCACCGAAAAGGGCCGCCGCGACGTGCACATCCCGGACGTGGCCGCGCTGTCGAGCTTTGTGCAGCGCTGCCTGGCGCCGGTGCCGCTGCCGACCTTGCAGTGAACCTTAAGGCGGGCTGACGACGCGGGCAATCGCTCGCGCCAGGTCGTCGCGGCTGTAAGGCTTGCGCAGCAACTCCCAACTCGGCGGCGAATCCCGATCGGCGGCCAGCAGGTCGGCCGAGAAGCCCGACATCAGCAACACCGCGAGCTTGGGGAAGCGCTGCTGCGCCTGCGCCGCCAGTTGCGTGCCGCGCATGCCCGGGCCGAGCGCGATGTCGGTCAGCAGCAAGTCGAAGCCGGCCGCGGATGCCAGCACCAGCAGGGCCTGCTCGCCGCTGGCGGCCACGGTCACGTTGCAGCGCATCGTGGCCAGGAAGGTGCGCACGACGGTCAGCACCTCGGCGTCGTCCTCGACCAGCAGCACCTTCAGGCCTTCGGGAACGACCTGGTTCGCGGCGCGGCCCTCCTGCGCCGGCGCGGCGGCGATCCAGGGGCTGGGGATGTACAGCGTCAGCGTGGTGCCCGCGCCGGGCGCGCTGGCGATGACGATGGCGCCCTTTGACTGCTTGACGAAACCGTACACCGTGCTCAGCCCCAGGCCCGTGCCGCGGCCGGTTTCCTTGGTTGTGAAGAAGGGCTCGAAGGCGCGTTCCTTCACGTCCTCGGTCATGCCGGCGCCGGTGTCGCTGATCGAGATGGCGACGAAGCCGCTCTCCGGCGCGCTCGGGTCGACCAGGTCCTGGCCGACCTCGCTCGGCAAGGCGGCGCAGGCCGCCGCCTGGAAGCGCAGCGCGCCGCCCGCGGGCATGGCGTCGCGCGCGTTGATCGCGATGTTGAGCAGTGCCGATTCGAGCTGCCCCGGGTCGGCCAGCACCAGCGGGCAGTCCGGCGCCACATCGACGTCGATGCGGATGTGCTGGTCCAGCGTTCGGCGCAGCATGTCGGCCAGCGAGTGCAGCAGCAGCGGCACGTCCACCGAGCTGGGTTGCAGCACCTGGCGGCGTGAAAACGCGAGCAACTTGGCGGTCAATTCCGCACCGCGCCGGGTGGCGCGCGCGGCGGCGCCAACGAGCTGCTGGCCATACCCGTCGGCCGCCAGCGCCGGCAGTTCTTCGAGCACCTGCAGGTTGCCCTGGATCACGGTGAGCAGGTTGTTGAAGTCGTGCGCGATGCCACCGGTCAACTGGCCCACGCTTTCCAGCCGCTGGGCGTGGCTGAGCGCTTCTTCCGACTGCGCGCGCTGCAGGCTGGTGGTGAGCAGGTTGGACAGCGAGTCGAGAAACCGAAGCTGGTCGTCATTGAAATTCCTGACCCCCGCCGTGGCCACCGCCAGCGCGCCGATGATGCGGCCACGGTCCGACAGCGGCACCGCCAGGGCGCTGGTCAGGCCCGCGTCGAAGTAGGCCCGCGGCACGGCAAAGCGCTGCTCGTGGCGCAAGTCGGCAACCACCACCGGTGTTCCCTGGTCGAGCACGTAGCCGGGCAGCGTGCCGGGCCGGTTGGGCACGAGCGTGCCCACCGGCTCACCCTCGATCAAGCCGACGCCGCTGACCACCCGCAGGTCTAGCCGGTTCGGCTCCAGCAGGAAGACCCGCGCCAAGTCGACCTCCAGCGCCTGGGCGGCGATGGCCGGTACATGCTGCAGCAGCAACTGCGGGTCGCGCGCGTCGACCGCCATGCGGCCGAGTTGCGCCAGGTGTTCGCTGTAGCGGGCGCGCTGCAAGGCCTGCTTGACGCGCGGGTAGGTGCCGATGTCGCGGATCGACGCCACGACGAACGGCAGGCCGTGGCTTTGCAGCGGGCTGAGCGCAATCTCGACCATCACCTCGGAGCCGTCGCGGCGCCGGGCCACCAGGTCCATCTGGGTTCCCATCGGCCGCGGCCGCGGGTTGTGGCCATAGGCGTCGCGGTACGCGGCGTGGCGCGGGCGGACGGCGTCGGGCACCAGCGCATCAATGCTCAAGCCGAACAGGTGGTCGACCGGGTAGCCCAGCAGGCTGGCCGCGGCGGGGTTGGCCAGCACGATGGCGCCGCTCATGTCGGCCACGACCAGGGCATCCGGATAGGCCGCGAACAGGGTGCGAAAGACGCTGTGCTCGTCCAGGGCCGGCGCTGGCGGCCGAGGCTGCTCGGGCGGCGCTGTCATGGCCTCACGACGTGACCGGCGGCACGAGGATGTAGCCGGCGCCGCGCACCGACTTGATGAGCTGGGGATCGTCGGCGTCGGTTTCGAGCTTTTTGCGCAGGCGGCCGACCTGCACGTCGATCGTGCGGTCGAACGGCCCGGCTTCGCGGCCGCGGGTGTGCTCGAGCAGGAAGTCGCGCGACAACACCCGGCCCGGGTGCTGGGCAAACGCGCACAGCAGGTCGAATTCGCCGGTGGTCAAGGCCACGTCCTGGCCCTGCGGGCTGCTCAGGCGGCGCGCGGCGGTGTCAAGCTCCCAGCCGGCAAAGCGCAGCCTGGCGCGCGCCGCGCCGGCCACGCCGGCCGCAGCGGCCGCAGCGGCCATAGCGGCCGCACCGGCATCCAGCGCGTCGTTCGGCGCCAGCCGCCGCAGCACGGCCTTGATGCGCGCCACCAGTTCGCGCAGGTCGAAGGGCTTGGTCACGTAGTCGTCGGCGCCGACCTCCAGCCCGACGACCTTGTCCACCGCATCGCCGCGGCCGGTCACGATCACCAGCCCGCAGCGCCAGTGCTCGCGCAGGCGGCGCGCGATCGAGAAGCCGTCTTCGCCGGGCAGGCCCAGATCGAGCAGCACCAGGGCCGGCGGGTCGGCGGGCATCAAGGCCATCAACGCGGCGCCATCGTGCAATTGCGTGACCCGGAAGCCGTGGCTTTGCAGGTAGTTCGCCAGCACCAGGGTGATGTCGACTTCGTCGTCGAGGACGGCAATGTGGAGGGCAGTGCTCACGCGGTTCGGCAGGCTGGACACGGCAGGCGGGCGGCTGGGAAGTTCCAGCCGGCGCAAGCGTATCAGCTTTGGCGCCGCGCCCGGCGGCTGCGGCGGGCGTGTCAGTGCGACATCAGCACCGGCACCGTCATCGATGCCAGCAGGCCGCGCGTGGCACCGCCCAATATGCGCTCGGCCCAGCGGGCGTGGCCACAAGCGCCCATCACGATCAGGTCGGCGCCCAGGTGCACCGCGTGCGAGAGCATCGCGTCGGCAATGCCGACGCTGCTGGTTTCGATGCCCACCTCGGCCGGCACCCCCTGCCACAGCAGCCATTGGTGCAACGCATCGAGGCGCGGGCGCAGCGAGCCGTCGTCGAGCGTGTCGAATTCGTTCCAGCTGACCACCCGCACCCGCTCGGCCAGGCGCAGCAGCGGCAGCGCATCCGACAACGCCCGCGCCGCTTCGCGGCTGTCGTCCCAGGCCACCATCGCATGGCGGCCGAGGGCGCCGACCCGGCCCGCGTGCGGCAGCAGCAAGGTCGGCCGCGCGCTGTACAGGATCACCTGTTCGACCAGCTCCTGCGCCAGCCGGTGGCCGGGGGTGGACGGGTCGGCCTGGGTCAGCAGCGTGAGGTCGCTGCAATGGGCGTGGCGCACCAGCGAGCGCGCCTTGTCGGCTTCGTCGACCACCGCTTCGAAGGACTTCAGACCCGCGGCCTTGCACGCCGCGCGGAATGTTTGCGCGGCCTGCTGGGTCTGGTCACGCAAGCTGTCCAAGGCCAGCGCGGCGAAATCGGCCAGCGACGCGGCCACCGCCACCGAGGCCGGCATGTCGACCAGGCCGGTGGGCGCCAGCCCGACGAGGTGGCAGTCGAGCACCTTGGCCAGGCGGATCGCGACCTGGGTGCGCGCGCCGCACAGCGGGTTCGCGTCGAGCAGGACGAGCAGGCTGCGGTAGGTCATCCAATCCTCCATGGTCCCTGGGCATTGGGATTGTTCGAGTGCCGCCGCCGCGACGGATTGATCCGGCGCAACACCGGTGCGCGGCGTCAGCGGATGCCGGCGCGCCGCAGGCTGGCCTTCAGCGCCTCGATGTCGTCGAGCAGGTCGAGCACCAGCGCGGCGCCGGCCAGGCCGAGGTCCAGGTCGTGCGCCAGCCGCAGCGCGCAGCGCGCCCGGCGCAGCGCCGGCCCGCTGAACCGCCAGTCGCCCGGGCCGCTGCCGGCGGGCTCGAGCACGCCTTCGTCGACCAGCGCGATCAGGGTCACGCTGTCGGCGCGGCAGGCCCGGCACAGCTCGGTCAGTGTGAAGCTGATGTGTTCTTCGACGATGACGCTGTCTACAACGCGGGGGTGAAGGTCAGCCATGGGGTTCAGGGCTCCGAGGGGCCACGCGGGTTGAACCGCGGGAAGCTGCCAGCCAGTGCGGTGTAGGCGGCGCGCGCCGCGGGCGTGTCCGCCGCTGGCATGTGGATGGCCAGCACCGCGTACAGGTCGCCGGGTGGCGTGCCCGGCAGGCCCTTGGCCTTGAGGCGCAGCTTGCGGCCGGACGACGATCCGGGCGGAATGGTCAGCTGCACCGCGCCCTCGGGGGTGGGTGCGTTCACGCTCGCGCCGAGCGCGGCTTCCCATGGCGCGAGCGGCAGGTCGAAGTACACATCGCGGCCGTCGACCCGGAACAGCGGATGGCTGCTGAACGAGACTTCGAGGTACAGGTCGCCCGCCGGGCCGCCCGGATGCGAGGCGCCGCCCTGGCCGGCCAGGCGCAGGTGCTGCCCGGCGCGCACGCCCTTGGGAATGTTGACCTCGAGTTGGCGCTCCTGCAGCGTCACCGCGCCCTGCGCATCGAACACCGGAACGCGCAACGAAATGCTGCGGCGGGCGCCGTGGTAAGCGTCTTCCAGGTCGATCTGGATCTTGGCGTGGTGGTCGCCGCCGGCCGGGTGCGGCTGCGCAGCGCGCGCCTGGCGGCCGAACAGCGATTCAAAGAAGTCGCTGAAATCCGCCGCGCCGCCGGCGCCGCCGTCGCGGCCGCTGAACTCGAAGCCGCTGTCCCAGCCGGGCGGCGGGTTGAAGTCCTGCCCGCGCGGGTAGCGCTTGCCGATGTCGTCGTAGGCGGCGCGCTTTTCCGGGTCGCCGAGTGCTTCGTAGGCTTCGGCCACTTCCTTGAACCGCGCTTCGGCCTGCGGCTCCTTGCTCACGTCGGGGTGGAACTTGCGCGCCAGCTTTCGAAAGGCGCGCTTGATCTCGTCCTGGCTGGCGCCGCGCTCGACCCCGAGGGCGGCGTAATAGTCCTTGAACTCCATGCCGCCCTCAGCGCCGGTGCGCGCAGCGGCCGGGCGGGATGTCGACCCGCTTCACCGCCTGGCCGTCGACCTGCCATTCGCCGTGCGCGAGTGCGCGGTGGGCTGCGTCAGCCGGCATGGCCAAGGCCGATGGGTGCGGGCACCAGGTTGACGATGCGGGTGAACAGCGCGCGGTAGTCGTCTTCCGGTTCGTGGCCGGTCAGGGGGTCGCGGTTGGCGGCGAACGCTGCATCGAGCTCGGCCCAGTCCTGTTCGGTCAGCACCTGTTCGGCGAGCGGCAGGACCTGCTGCTCCTCCTTGGCCATGTGGGCCAGGTAGAAGCTCACATAGCGGTCGGCCGCCTGCTCGAAGGCTTCGCGGCGGGTCTCGCCCATCATCTCGAAACCGAGCAGCGCGTGCTCCAGGTCGCGGATCTTGGTTTCACCCAGGGCGTGGTCCTGGTCCAGGTGTTCGAGCAGTTCCCGCGCCAAGGGCGTGCGCTGGCGCAGCTTGGGGAACAGCAACTCCGATTCCTTGGTGTGGTGGCGCTTCTCCGGGAATTCGTCGACGTAGAACAACATCGCGCGCAATGCGGTGAAGTCCGGCTGGGTGCGCTGCCGGCGGTGTTGCGCCAGCAGCAGCAGGATGGACCTCAGCATCGCCGCCAGCGCGGCGTGCTCGTCCTGGATGATCCGGATGGCGGCGTGGGTCATGCAAACCTCCTGAGGTTGCCCAGAGCGTCGCACCACGGGAGCGTTGACGCATTGCCCTGGATCAATCCGCGTCGACGGCCCGGGTCCGTCGAGGCCGCTCGCCGGCGCGCTACTTGACCAGCATCACGCGCATGCCCAGCAGTTTGCCGCCGACCCGGTCGAGCACCTGGATCGTGGCCTGGCGCGGCCGCAAGCCTTCGGGCAGCGGCAGGCTGCCGCGCACCACCTCGACGCTGCCCAGCGCCAGGGCCACCGGCTTGAGCGTGGCGGTGGCGTCGGCACCGCGTGGGCCGTCTCCGGTGACCCCGATTTGCAGCGCGCCGGCCAGCGGCGGGCCGGCGGCTCGTTCGCGCGTGAGCACCACCTCGAAGTGCAGCATGCCGTCCTTCAGGCTGAACTTTCCGGCCCGCACTTCGACGCCGCCGCCGCGCGGGTCGGGCGGCAAACCGGCCACCACCGAGGCCACATCGGCGCGCAGCCGCTCATTGCTGGCGCGGCTGGTGGCGAGTTCGTCGCCAAGGCGCTTGGTCTCGGCCTGGGCGGCGGCGAGCCGCTGTGAGGTGTCGCCGAGTTCGTTCTTCAGGCGCAGCCGCTGGGTGTCGGCCTCATCGTAGGCAGCGCTTAACTGGGCCGAGGCATCGGCCGTCAGGCGCGGCGGCAGGAAGCGCTGCTGCACGATCACGACGGCCGCGGCGCCGAGCGCGATGCCGACCAGCAGCAGCACCAGCCAGCGCGGCAGGCGCCAGCGCGATCGCCGGCTTCCGTAACGGTCGATGACAACGGGTTTGGATTGGCCGAACATGGGTGGCTAGGGTTTCACCGGGTGCAAATGCGAAGGGTACAGCCTGTGCAAGAACGGTCTGATACACGATGTGTCTCAGGCCGGTGGGCGGCGGCGCCAGCGCATGCGTTCGATGCCGGTGACGCACAGCGCCAGCCACGCCGCGCCCGAGGCGAAGCCGGCCAGAACGTCACTCGCAAAATGCACCCGCAGGAACACGCGGCTGGCGCCGACCGTGAAGGCGAGCGCCACCGCCACGGCGAGTGCCGGCAGGTGCCAGCGGGCCGGCAGCAGTCGCAATGCCAAGTAGGCCAGCATGCCGTAGGCCACGACCGAGCCGGAGCTGTGGCCGCTGGGGAAGCTGAAGCCTTGTTCGAGCACGGCGCCCTGGGCGTCGAGCGGCCGGACGCGGGCGAAGACCTCCTTCAGGCCCTGGTTCAGCGCGCCGTTGCCCGCTACCGCCACCACCCAGCCGAAGGCCAGCCCGCGCGCGCCGCCGGCGACCAGCGCCAGCGCGACCAGCGTGCACAGGCCGGTGAGCGTGAGCGTGTCGCCCAGGTGCGTGAGCAGGCCGAACGCCGACAGCACCCAGGCTGGCGCGCGCAATGCACCGGTGAGCGCCAGGTCGGCCCGGTTGAGGGCTGGTGAGGCACCGAGCGACGTGGCCAACGCGAAAAAAAGGGCCGCGGCGGCCAGCGCAACGCTGCCCCCGAGCGCGATGCGAACGCCCGTGCTCGACGGCATGGCCCGCCCGCCCAGCGCATCCGGCCCGGTGAATCGGCGCCGCGACCATCCGACAGCACAGGTCGCCAGCAACAGCATCGCAAGCACCCCGAAGTAGAGCGGCAGCGCGTGCTGACCCGCCCACGAGGCCCACTGCACCAGGCGATCCGCGTCAGCCTGCATCGGCTGGCCCGCCCGGCATGATGTGGGTGACGGCGCTGCGAACGAAGGCGGCATGCGGGGCGGGGCAGTCCCAGCGTTCGATCGAGCAGTGCCCCGCCGGGGCGTCGGGCCCGCAGCGCAGCAGGTTCACCGAGTTCGGCAGGCCGTCGCGCACGCGCGACGACACGGCCGTGCCCGCCTGCACCGCCCACATCGGCCGCGCCAGCCCGGGCAGCGCCATCACATAGGGCAGGTGGATGTGCCCGCCCATCACCAGGTCGGCGCCGGCCGCAGCCCAGCGGCGCAGCGCCGTGGCGTGCCCGCGCAGCCGGTCGGGCAGGTCGCGGGCGTGCGGCACGGCGATCGGCTGGTGCACCACCACCACCCGCAATTGCGCCGCGCCGGCGCCGGCCAGCCGACTCGCCACCCGCTCGATCTGGGCGCCGGACACCTCGCCGTTCTGGTGCCGATACCAGCGCGTCGTGTTGACGCACAGCACCAGCAGATCGGCGGCGCTGAACTGCGGCTCGAGTTCGTCACCGAAAGCGGCCTGGTGGCGCGCGTACGGGTGGCGCAGCCTGGCCCAGAGGTCGAACAGCGGGATGTCGTGGTTGCCCGGGATGGCCAGCACCGGCGCGCCGAGCCGGTCAACGAAGGCGCGCGCCAGACCGAACTCTTGCGGCAGCGCGCGCTGGGTGATGTCGCCCGAGAGCACCAGCAGATCGGGCCGCTGTTGGCGCGCGAGTGCTTCGAGCGCCTGCACGACCGCCGCCCGTTCGGTGCCGAAATGCGGGTCGGAGATTTGCAGCACGACACTCATGCGGCGCCCGGCCCGCTGTTGACCACCCCGTCAGCCAGCCCATCCGCCACCCCATCCGCCACCACGCCGCCCACCGGCTTGAGCAGGTGCAGCGGGGTTGGCGACACGCGAAAGTCGAGCGGCGCGCGCAGCCAGCCCACCTCGCCGTCGAACGCCACCTTGACGCGCCGGCGGGCGAATCCGAACCGTGGCTTGACGAGCATGCGCTGGAACTCGAAGCTCTGCACCGTGCTGGCCTCGCCCAGGGTGCCGATGGCCCCGCGCAGCATCAAGCCGAGCATGGCCAGCGTGCCGATCGGGCGCAGCATCACCGCCGCGATGCAACCCGCGTCGAGCGCCGGCGCCTGCTGCAGGCCGACCTGCTCCAGTTGCAGCCGGTTGTTGCCGACGAACAGCGTTGGCGTCCTGACATTGCGCGCCGTGCCCGCGTGTTCGATGCGCAGCCGCAACTGGCGGTGCCGGCCCAGCAAGGTCACGACCGAGGACACCAGCGCGACCAGCCGGCTGCGGCCGAAGCGCGCCTTGTAGGCCTCGCGGTCTTGCAGCAATTCGGGGTACAGGCCGAGGCTCGCATTGACGAGGAACACGCGCTCGTTGATCAGCCCCACCTGCACCGGCACCGGCGAGGCGCGAAGCAGCGCGCGTGTGGCCTCGGCGGCGTCGGTCGGAATGCCATGGGTGCGGCCGAAGTAGTTGAACGTGCCCTGCGGCACCACGCCCATCACGCAGCCCTGGGCCAGTGCGGCCTGCGCCACCGTGTTGAGCGTGCCGTCGCCCCCCACGGCGACGACCGCGCTGCGCCGGGCCAACGCCGTTTCGGCGGCCTGCCGGGCCACGCGGGGGAGTTCACCCGGGCCGGCCCACAAGAACTCGCCGGTTCGCCCGGCCGCGGCCAGCGCCGCTTCGATCGCGGCGCGCGTGGCGTCGGAATCGTTGCTGCCCGACGCGGAATTGACGATGAACAGCAGCGCTGCGGCGGGGTCCACGGCGGGGCCCTGCGACGGCGCGGAAGGAGGCGAGGTCAAGGAAGCGGGCGCGCAGTGGAGCCGCGAGTGTGCCCGTTCACCCGCAGCTGCCGATGTGGCCGCACGAGGTGCAGAACTCGCAGCCGTCCTTGTGGATCAGCGTGGCGTTGCCGCATTCCGGGCAGCGGGCGCCGGCCAGCGCGGTGGCCAGCGCGGTAGCCTGCGCGCCGGCCGGTGCGGTGGCCGATGTCGAGGCCGCCTCGGGCAATTGCAGGATGCCCATCTCGCGCAGCGGATAACCGTCCTCGTTCAGCACGCCCAGCATGGCGTAGCGGTGGATGATCAGCCGCGCCAGGTAGGCCACCGTCGACGGCCACGTCTGCTGGCGCTGCCGCCCGGCCGGCAGCCCCGGCACGAAGGCCATGAAGTGGCCCAGCGGTTCGGCGTAGCTCAGCAGCTTGCGCAGCTTCATGCCGATCCAGGCCGGGTCCAGCACCCGCATGTCGAGCGAGAGCACGCGCGCCAGCCCGTCCATCGCGCGCGGGTAGTTGCCCGACAGCCCGAGCGCGCAGGGTCGGGTGACGGTGCCGCCGCGGCCGTCGGGCAGCACCACTTCCTTCAAGGTCAGCGTGAACGCGTCGTCGCTGGCCGGGTTGCGAATGTCCACCGACCAGGCCAGCGTGCCACCGGGCCCGGTCTGCGGTTCGTCGCGGCTGAACATCGCGTCGATCACCGGCGTGGCCGACACGCTCTGCGACCACAGGCCGAGTTGTTCGCAGCGCCAGCGGATCACTGCCGCGGTGGCGGCCACCACGCCGGGAAAGCGGCGCAGTTCGCCTTGGGGCGGGAACGGCATCTCGAATGCACGCTCCTCCTGCACGGTGGCCAGGGCGTCGAGCTTCAAGCGCACCCACGCCGTGTCCATGGCGCGCAGGTCCATCGACAAGGTCTTGGCCAGCGCGCCCAGGCCGCGCGGCTGCTCGGCGCCGTTGACCCACACTTCGAACGGCTGCCCTTTGCCGCCGTCGGGGATCTCGCCGATGAACAGCGCAAATTCGCCGAACGGGTGGCGCACCATGTAGGTCCAGGCCGGATTGCCGGCCGGCAGGTCGGGCCGGCCGGGCCAGCGCAATGACGCCAGCACCGCCGCCGGCATGCGCTCCAGCGCCAGGCGCTGGTTGGCAGGCCCTGGCTCCGGCACGCTGGCCGCAACCGGTGCTGACGCCGCTGTGGATGCGGCTGTCGGCGCCGCAGGCGCCGGCACGGTGGCGACGCTCAGCACCGAGCCGAGCACCGCGTTCGGCCGGTAGGTGGCCAGGCCCTTGAGCTGCGAGGTCCAGGCGCGCAGGTACAGGTCCTGGAAGTCGGCGTACGGATAGTCGGCGGGCACGTTCACGGTCTTCGAGATGGCGGTGTCGACATAGGGCGCCACCGCTGCGACCATTTCTTCATGCGCTTGCGCGCTCATCTGCAGCGCCGTGACGAAGGCCGGTGTCAGCGCGGCGTGTTCGCCTTTGAGATGCCGGTACAGGCGCCAGGCGTGGTCTTCGACCGGATACTCCTTGACGCCGCCATCGGGCATGCGCTTCTTGCGCGTGTAGCACCACGAGAACGCCGGCTCGATGCCATTGCTGGCGTTGTCGGCGAAGGCCAGGCTGATGGTGCCGGTGGGGGCGATCGACAGCAGGTGCGAATTGCGCAGGCCGCCGGCGCGGATGCGTTCTTTCAGCGGCCCGGGCAGGCGCGACGCGAAGGTGCCGCGGCTCAGGTACAGGTCGGCGTTGAAGAGCGGAAAGGCGCCGCGCTCCAGTGCGAGCCCGGCCGACGCTTCATAGGCCGCGTCGCGCAGCACCTCGGCGATGTGGCGGGCGGCGTCGCGCGCCGGGGCGGTGTCGTAGCGCAGGTTCAGCATCACCAGCGCATCGCCCAGGCCGGTGAAGCCCAGGCCGATGCGCCGCTTGTTGCGCGCCTCTTGCGCCTGCCGCTCCAGCGGCCAGACCGTGGCGTCGAGCACGTTGTCGAGCATTCGCACCGCCACCTGGGCGTTGCGGGCGAACCCGGCGGCGTCGAAACGGGCGCTCGGCTCGAACGGGTCGCGCACGAAGCGCGTCAGGTCGATCGAGCCCAGGCAGCAGCAGCCGTAGGCCGGCAGCGGCTGCTCGCCGCACGGGTTGGTGGCGTGGATGGTCTCGCAATACGACAGGTTGTTGTCGACGTTGATGCGGTCGAGGAACAGCACGCCGGGTTCGGCATGGTCGTAGGTGGACCGCATGATCTGGTCCCACAGCGCGCGGGCCGGCACGCTGCGATAGACCCACAGGCCGCCGGGATCGTGATCGCCATCGGCGCCGCAGCGTTGACGGGCGCCGGCCGCCTGTTGCTGCGGGCCCGGCGCGGCGCGATGCACCAGGTCGACGCTGGCGCCGTCCCGCACGGCCTGCATGAAGGCGTCGGTCAGGCCGACCGACAGGTTGAAGTTCGCCAGGTCGCCGCTGTCCTTGGCGTGGATGAATTCCTCGACGTCCGGGTGGTCGCAGCGCAGCACGCCCATCTGCGCGCCGCGTCGTGCGCCGGCCGATTCGACCGTTTCGCACGAGCGGTCGAACACCCGCATGTACGACACCGGCCCCGAGGCGCTGGACTGCATGCTGCCGACCCACGCGCCGCGCGGGCGGATGCGCGAGAAGTCGTAGCCCACACCGCCGCCGCGGCGCATGGTCTCGGCCGCTTCGGTCAGCGCGGTGTAGATGCCGGGGTGGCCGTCGTCGTCGTGCGAGATCGAGTCGCCCACCGGCTGCACGAAGCAGTTGATCAGCGTGGCGGCCAGTTCGGTGCCGGCGGCCGAGTTGATGCGGCCGGCCGGAATGAAGCCGTCTTGCAGCGCCTGGAAAAAGCGCGCCTGCCATGGCGCCCGCTCGGCCGGCGCTTCCACCTGCGCGAGCGCGCGCGCCACGCGCTGGCGCACGTCGTCGATGCTGCGCTCATCGCCCTTGGCATATTTTTCGAGCAGCACTTCGGTGCTGACCGTCTGGGCGGGCAGGGCGGTGGACGTTGGGGTGGGCGGCGGCGACAAGGTCGAGGGCTGCATGGGCGTTTCGGGGTGCTGCTTCATGGGAGCAGCAGCTTAGCGGCCTGACGCCTGCGGGGTTTTTGATCGCCGTCGGCGTCAGTTCGCTGCGCCTGCCGACGCAAAGAAGCGCAGCGGCTCGCCGGCCGGGTCGAGCGCGAGCATGCCGTCGAACACGCCGCCGCGCACCCGCTCGACCATCGCCTCCAAAGCCTGCTCGATCTGCTGCTGGGTGGGGGCGTGGCCGCCGCAGCCGGACAAGCCGGCTGCAAACACCACCTGCCAGGCCGGCCCGGCCGCGCGCGCTTCGGCCACCAAAACATCGAAGCCGGTCAACTCGTCGGGCCGCTTGGCCACGCACATCAGCGGCGCCAGCGCGCCGCCGCCGCCGGCCGCAAAACGCCGGCGCTGCGTCGCCGTGGCGTCGTCGGGCAACTCGGCGGCGGCAAAGACAAACAGCAGTTGCTGCGGGTCGGGCTGTTCGGCCGCGGCGCGCCGCAACTGGTCGAAATGGCTGGGTGTGTGCATCAAAGCGAGCGTCGCCGCGAACCCGGCGCGCGGGCTTGCGCTGCGTCAACCCGGCTTGCCGTCGATTCCGGTCGAGGCGACAGTCCTCAGGCTGCGGACGTCGACGGCCGGATCGAACCGAGCTTGACCAGCAAGGCGGCAACGTCGAGCGGCTTGGTCAGGTAGGCGTCCATGCCGGCCCGCAGCGCGGCGTCGCGGTCGTCGTTGAACGCATGCGCCGACAAAGCGATGATCGGCAGCGTGATGCCGGCCTGGCGCAGCCGGCGGGTGGCTTCGCAGCCGTCCATGCGGGGCATCTGGATGTCCATCAGGATGACATCGAAATCCGCCCCGCCGCTCAACACGGCGGCGACCGCCTGCGCGCCGTCATTGGCCAGCGTGACCGTGCAGCCACGCTGCCGGAGCACCTCTTCGACGATCAGCTGGTTGACCGGATTGTCTTCAGCCACCAGCACCCGCAGCCCGTCAACCCGGGTCGCCGCGCCGGCTCCGCGGCCGGCGCCACGGTTTTGCAGCGCCCGAGCCAGCCGGGCGTAACCGGCATCGCTCAAGCCGGGCAGGTCAAAACACCGGTCCCGCGCAAGCAGCTCGGTGCCGGCCGGCGCTGCGTTCGCCCCCAGCAGGCCCACCAGCGATCCGCTGGGGATGGCCTGCAGCGCGGCGGCAAGCCCGCCCGGCTCGGCGTGCGGGCCCGCCCTGTCGAGCAGCACGATGTCGGCGTCCGCGGCAACCCACGGGCTGAGCACCTCGGCCACGATGCCTTGGCGGCCCAAGGCCAGCAGGCAGCCGACCCGGGCGCTGTCATCGAGACCGACCACGCGCAGCGTTGCCGCGTGCACCGGCCCGGCGGGCAGCACCAGTTCGGGCAAGGGCAGCGTCACGGTGAAGCGAGAGCCGTGATCGGGCCTGCTCTGCACGTCGATGTGCCCGTGCATCGCATCCACCAGCTTGCGCGAGATGGCCAGCCCCAGGCCGGTGCCACCGACGCGGCGCGACGCTTTGCCGTCGCCTTGTTCGAAGGGCTGGAACAGCCGCGCGAACTGGTCCGCCGACATGCCGATGCCGCTGTCGGCCACGCTGAATTCGATGCCGGGCGCGGCGCCCAGGGCCCCGGCGCTGCGCCGAAGCTCCAGCGCGACGCCGCCGTGCTGGGTGAACTTGACCGCGTTGCTGAGCAGGTTCAGCAAAATCTGCTGCAGCCGCACCGCGTCGCCTACCCAGTAGCGCGCCACCTCGGGAGCCACCGTCACGTCCAGCGCCAGCCGAGCCGCGGCGGCCCCGGGGCGCGCGGTGTCGGCCACGTCGTTGACCACCTGGATCAGGTCGAACGCGCTGCTGTCCAGCGCCATTTTTCCGGATTCGATCTTGGCCAGGTCGAGCACGTCATTGACGAGTGCCAGCATCAATTTCGCCGCCTTGCCGATCTGCCCGAGGTGGCGGTCGACCGGCGCTGCCGGGCAGTGCTCCAGCCCCAGCCTGGCGAAGTTCAGGATCGCATTCAGCGGCGTGCGCATTTCATGGCTCATGTTGGCCAGGAACTGGCGCCGGGTGCGCGCCGCCCGCGCGCTGTCGGCGAACGCGCGCTTGTTGGCTTGCGTGGCGACCACGCTGGCGCTGGTGTCGTGCACGCTCAGCAGCACCTCGTTCGGCCTGGCGCCGTCGATGGCGCTGGCCCGGATCTCGCACCACACCTCGTCCGCCACACCGCGCCGGAAGACCCATTGGGCAGGCGCCTGGCCGAGCTGGCTTCGGATGAACTGGAGCAGCTGCTCGGTGGAGTGCATGCGCCGGCTCGATTGCAGGCACGCCAGTCCCTGGCCCAGCACCGCCCGGGGCGGCATCTCGAACACGCGCTCGAAGGCCAGGTTGGCGTCGCTGCAACTGCCGTCGCGCGGATCGACGATGAGCAGCGCGTCGGCGACCGCGTCGATCACGCCGCGCAGGCGCTCCCTGGCCCGCAGCGCGGCCAGCGGTGCCGCGTTCGCCTGGCGCGCCAGCGCGAAGCGCACGGCCTGTCGCAGCGTGGCCGCGGACAACCCGCGCCGGCCGACGACGTCGTGGATCCAACCCTCGGCCAGGCCTTGAACCGCGTCGTCCGGCGGCAGCGCCGACAGCACGAGGATGGCGCTGCGCGGCGCGGCCGCATGCAGCGCGCTGGCCAGCGCCTGCCATGGCGTGGCGCCGGCTGGCGCGTTCATCAACACCACGTCGTGCTGCCCGGCGCGCAGCATGGCCAGCCCATGTTCGGGCGTTGGCGCCAGGCTCAGGTCGGCGTCACCGGCCAGCAACTGCGCCTGACCCAGGCAGGCGATCAGCTCGGCGCGGTCCGGGCCTGCGGCATCGATCAGCAGAAGTTTCACCGCGCCGCGCCCGGGTTCGGCCAGTCAGACGGCCGCCGGCGCAGGCAGCTTGGCGGTTTCGAACCAGAAACGTTCGATGACCCCGATCACGTCGCGGTAGCGCGCAAAGTCATCCGGCTTGGTGATGAAGCAATTCGCACCATGGAAGTAGCTCAACGAGATGTCCCGGCTCGACGCGGACGACGTGAACACCAGCACCGGCAGGCTGCGCAGGACCGGGTCGGCGCGAACTTCCTCCAGCACTTCCAGGCCACCCATGCGCGGCAGGTTGAGGTCGAGCATCATCATGTCGGGCCGGGGCTGGCCGGCGTGGGGCGGCTGGCGGCGCAGGAAGGCCATGGCTTCGTCTCCGGCGCTGACGACATGCAGCGTCACGCGCGCGCCGATCGAGGCAAAACTCTCCTCGATCAAGGCCACGTCGCCGGGATCGTCTTCGACAACCAGGATGTTGATGCTCATGGCAATCCCTCGATGGTGGGCAAGGCGTTCGCGGACGCGGATTGTGCGTGGATCGGGATCGACAGCGTGAACACGCTGCCCCGCCCGGGTGTGGACTCGACCTTCAGGCTGCCGCCATGGCGTTCGGCCACCCGGTTGCAGATGGCCAGGCCCAGGCCGGTGCCGAGGTACTGCTCGCGCGTGTGCAGGCGGCGGAACGACTTGAAGATGGCGGGGAGGTACCTGGCTTCGATGCCGATGCCGTTGTCGCGCACGCTCAGGCGGCAGGTCTGGCCGTCGGTCTCGGCGGAGATGCAGACCTCAGGCGGCTGCGCGGCGCGGAACTTCAGGGCATTGGAGAGCAGGTTCTGCAGCAACAGGCGAAGCTGGGTCGCGTCGGCCTGCACCACCGGCATGTTGCCCACCCGCACCCGCGCGCGCGCCTCGGCGATGGCCGGCGACAGGTCGTTGACGACGGCGTCGGCCAGCTGCTTGAGGTCCACCGCTTCGAGCTTCAGGCTCCCGCGCGAGGTGCGCGAGTACTCCAGCAGGTCGCGCACCAGCGCCTGCAGGCGGCCGCCGGCCTCCTCGATGTAGCTCAGGTAACCCTGGCTGCGCTCGTCCAGCGACGGCCCGACGCGCTGGCTCAGCAGCTGGGAGAAGCTGCGAATCTTGCGCAGCGGCTCCTGCAGGTCGTGCGAGCTGAACACCGCGAAGTCTTCGAGCTCGCGATTCATCACCTGCAAGGCGGCCCGCTGGGCATGCAGTTCGGCGTCCAGCCGTTTGCGCTCGGTGATGTCGCGCACCAGGCCGATGTAGAGCGCCTGGCCCGCGCGGTCGGTCTGCGTGACGGATATCTCGAGCGGGAACAGGCTGCCGTCCTGGCGCCGCCCCTGCGTTTCGGTGCGCTTGCCGGCCGCTTCTTCCAGCTCGGGGCCGGGCGCGTTCGAGCCGGAATCGCCCCACCGGTCCAGGCTGGGCACGAGGAGTTTCACATCGCGGCCGACCAGCTCCGGCGCCGGGTGGCCGAAGATCGCTTCGGCGGCGCGGTTGACGGTCTCGATCCTGCCGTACCGGTCGATCGTGACGATGCCGTCGGCCACGTGGCTGACGATAGCCTGGGTTTGATGCGCGCTTTCGGCCAGCGCGCGCTCGGCCGTCTCGCGCCGTGCGTGGTGGCGCGCCATCACCGCCGCCGCGCCCAGCAGCAGCACCGAGATGACACCCAGCAACAGGCTGTCCCACAGCACCCGGGCCCGCCAGTCGGCCAGCGCGTCGGTGAGCGAGACGCCGATCGACACGACGAGCGGATAGTCGCGCAGTGCGCGGTAGCTGTACACGCGCTCGGTGCCGTCGCGCACCACCACTTGCTGCACCGTGCCGGTGGGCAACTTCGGCAGGAGTTCGCGGAACATCGGCGCGTCGCTCCAGCTGCGCGCGAAGAGCGATTCGTTGGCCGGGGAGGTGGCGATGATCCGGCCCTGGGCCAGGAACAGCGTGACGAAGCCATTGGTGCCGACGTCGATGGAATCGAAGATCGGCTGGAAGTAGGCGGGGTCGACGCTGGCGACCAGCACACCTTCGGCGCGGCCGTCCGTGGCCGTGACGGAGCGGCTGACCGGCAATGACCAGCGGCCGTTGCCCGCCGGTACGAGCGCGCCGATGCCCAGGCGGCTTGTGGCCGCGTCACTCGGCGCGCTGGACCCGTCGGGCGCGGGCCGGCTGGCGCGCGGCACATCGCCGGGCGGCAGGACCGACATCAGCACAGCGCCGGACGGATCGATCCATTCAAAGCCGCGCACCAGGCCGTCACGCGACATTAGGCCTTGAAGGCGTTGGCGCAAAACGGAGTTGCCGGCCCGGTCCGCCGTGGCCGCCTGCGCCACCGCCGCGTCGGCATCGCTCAGCGCCAGCTCGACCCGGCGCAGGCTCTGCCGCGTGTGCTCCTCCAGCAGGCGCGCCAGGTTGGCGGTGTGGGCTCGGGCCTCCTGCGTGGCCAGCCCGCGTTCCCGGTAAAGGTCGTAGGCCATGACGGCGGCAAAACCGAGGCAGGCGATGGCGGCCATCAGGAAGGGTTGAAGCCGTGGCGGAATGGTGTAAGCGTCTGGCCGCAGCACCTTGATTGCCGCGGATTGTTTTAGGATGCTCGTGTCCACGAAGCTTTTGGTGGACACGTGCACACTATCTCTAACGAAGTCGGCGGTGGCCGTCGACGCC
>JANORB010000020.1:0-8754 GCA_031415135.1 Methylibium sp. | reverse complement strand
CTCGAGGGAGCTGGCCGCACGGTGGTCCATGTTGCGCGCGCCGGAAAGCTGATCGGCCTGATCGCCATCGCCGATGCGGTGCGCCCCACCTCCAAAGCGACGATCGCAAAATTGCAGGAACGTGGCGTCAAGGTGGCGATGATGACCGGCGACAACCAGGCCACAGCCGAGCGCATCGGCAAGGAACTGGGCATCGACATCGTGTTGGCTGAGGTGCTGCCCGGACAGAAGGCCGCAAAGATCAAGGACCTGCAGGACCAGGGCAACAAGGTCGGCATGGTCGGGGACGGCATCAACGATGCCCCGGCGCTGACCCAGGCCGACGTCGGCTTCGCCATCGGTGCCGGCACCGACGTGGCGATGGAAAGCGCCCAGGTCGTGCTGATGAAGAGCGACCCCTACGATGTGGTCGGTGCCATCGAACTGTCGCGCGCCACGCTGCGCAAGATGCACCAGAACCTTTGGTGGGCGGTGGGCTACAACGTGATCGCATTCCCGCTGGCGGCAGGCGTGTTCTACCCCTTCACGCTGTCACCCGAGATTGCTGCGCTGTCGATGTCAGGCAGCTCGGCGGTGGTGGCCATCAACGCGCTGATGCTCAAGCGCACCAAGCTCGCCGGTATCAAGCGGGCAGGGCAGCCGGATGCGTCGGCAACCGCCGCGAAGGTCGCCGCGGGTGCGTCGGCATGAGTACTCCTACGCGGGATGCGGGGGGCACGGCAAGGCTGTCGCCACCAACGGCCGGCACGAGCGGCGCCGTTTCAAGGTGGATGCTCACTGCGTGCGGCCTTTGGCTGATCGGTCTGGGACTCTACTTCATCGTTCTGCGGCCGCCCCTGTTGCCCGAAGACCCCCGCTTCATGGGCACCACCCTTGAACAGATTCGGATTGCCGTACCCGGGCTCGAGGGCTGGCTGCAAAAGGTATTCGCCGTCATGGGCGGATTCATGGCCGGTACGGGCGTGCTTACGGTGTTTGTTGCCACCGTCGCCATGCCGCTGCGATGGAACGGCACGCCCTGGGCCCTCGGCATTTGCGGCGCACTGACTGTTGTGCTGATGAGCGCAACTAACTTCGCGCTCCAGTCAGATTTCAGATGGCTCCTGTTGCTGCCGGCCTTGGTCTGGCTCGCGGGCCTTGTCACTTATCTCGCGAGTCGCGAAGCAGCCGGTCACGACCGGGCATCGGTCGCGTGAACTGAATGTGCTTCTCGGCCACCGCAAGCTTCTCCGCCGCCGCGCTCCTGCTCGGGATCGGCACGCTGACGCTGCGGTCAGCGTTGGCGACGCATCAGAGGCGGGCCTTGCCTTTCGCGGCGATCCCGCTGTTGTTTGCAGTCCAGCAGTTGATCGAAGGTGTCATCTGGCTGACCTTCAACGACGAAGCCACCCGGCTGAACTCCGTGATGACCCACGTCTATTCCTTCTTCTCGCATGTGCTGTGGCCAATCTACGTGCCCGTGGCCGTTCTGCTGATGGAGCCCGCAGGGTGGCGGCGCCGAGGGTTGATTGCGTGCGTTACGGCCGGCATAGCGGTCGGCGCCTACCTTCTCTATGTCCTGGTGGCGTTTCCGGTCGTCTCGCGGCCGACGGGCCGGCACATCGAGTACGACTCACCGCACTTCTTTTCGGCAGCGACGATGACGCTCTACTTGCTGTCGACCGCGCTCAGTCCGCTGCTTTCCACGCACCGCATGGTTGTTGTCTTCGGCGCACTGGCTCTGCTGTCGTTCGGCGCGGCCTACGCCTTCTCTGCGACGTGGTTCATCTCGGTGTGGTGCTTCTTCGCGGCGCTGCTGAGCGCGGTGATCTATTTCCACTTCGGCGTGCGCGAGCTCAAGCGCAGTCGATCAAACGACAACAGTATGTCTGCGCATCGTTCGCAGGAGGCATGAATGCTTCCCCTTCGATACGAAAGCACTGGCTTTGTCCAGGCCCCGATAGATCAGGTCTTCGCACACATCGACGATCACACACGACTTTCCTCGCACATGGGTGAGCCCTCCTGGAGGACGGGAGGGGGCCGGTTCGAAACACAGATCGACGAAGGTCGAGGGCAAAAAGTGGGCTCGCGGATTCGGCTGTCGGGCCGCGTGTTTGGTGTTGGGCTGTCGGTTGAAGAGATCGTGGTGGAGCGCGATCCTCCTCGCCGCAAGGCGTGGGAGACGACAGGAGCACCGAGGCTTCTTGTGATCGGTCACTACCGCATGGGCTTTGAGTTGTCGGCCTACGAGAGTGGTTCGTTGCTGGGTGTCTTCATCGAATACGCGCTGCCTGTGCGCGCGCCAGCCCGCTGGCTCGGACGCCTGTTCGGCCCGTACTACGCAAGATGGTGCACCCAGCAAATGGTCGACGACGCAGTCAAGCACTTCGAATCGCGGCCAGCAACACAACTGTCGAACTGATCACTCTGGAGACCTGAACATGCGCAAACGACTCGCCCTGGCGACAGCATTGGCCTTGAGCCTCAGTGGCTGCGGCTACAACACATTTCAAACCACCGACGAGCAAGTCAAGGCGGGCTGGTCGGAAGTGATCAACCAGTACCAGCGAAGGGCAAACCTGATTCCGAACCTCGTCAGCACCGTCAAGGGCGAGGCGAAGTTCGAGCAGGACACGCTGACCCAAGTGATCGAGGCGCGCGCCTGGGCGACCTCGATCCAGGCCACACCCGAGCTGATCAACAACCCGGCGGCGTTCCAGAAATTCCAGCAGGCGCAAGGCGAATTGGCCGGCGCGCTGTCGCGGTTGATGGTGGTGTCGGAACAGTACCCGAACCTGCGCGCCAACCAGGGCTTGCGCGACGTGTCGGCGCAACTCGAAGGCAGCGAGAACCGCATCGCGCTGGCGCGCAACCGCTACATCGCGGCGGTGCAGGCCTACAACGTGACGCTGCGGTCCTTTCCGTCCAACCTGACGGCGATGGTGTTCGGCTACAAGGAAAAACCGAGCTTCGCGGTCGACAACGAGAAGGACATCGCCGAGCCGCCCGGCGTGTTCTTCGACGGGGCACCCGCCAAACCTGCGGGCGCTGGATCGGCGGCGGCCAAGTGATCGCAGCCGCGGCGCTGTGCCGCAGAGGCAGGACCTTTCTGCTGGCCTGCGCGCTGGGCTGCGCGCTGGGCTGGTCGGGCATCGCGGCAGCGCAGGTGCCGGTGCCGCCGCTGACAGGGCATGTGATCGACCTGACCGGCACCCTGACGGCGGAGCAGAAGGCCACGCTGGAGCAAACGCTGACGGCGTTCGAGGCCAGAAAGGGCAGTCAGCTCGCGGTGCTGATGGTCGCCACGGCCGCGCCCGAAGCAGTCGAGCAATACGCCTTGCGCGTGGCCGAGCAATGGAAGCTCGGTCGAAAGAAGGTCGATGACGGCGCCATCCTGGTCGTCGCCAGGAACGACCGCGCGCTGCGCATCGAGGTGGGCTACGGGCTGGAAGGCGCGCTGAGCGACCTGAGCAGCAAACGCATCATCAGCGAGACCATCCTGCCTCGCTTCAAGGGCGGTGATTTCCACGGCGGCATCTCGGCCGGGGTCGATCAGATCATCCGCGTCATCGACGGTGAGGCGTTGCCGGCGCCCACCGCTCGCGCGCCCCAGGGCATTGGCGATGTTCAGCGGGTCGCCCCCATGCTGTTCGTTCGGGCGCTCGCCGTGGGCGGCGTGCTGCGGGCCGTGCTGGGCAAGGTGGCAGGCTCGTTGGTGACCGGCGGTGTGGTTGCGGTGATCGCGTGGTTTGTCGTCGGCGCCATCTCGATGGCGCTGATCGCCGGCGTGATCGCGATGTTCGCCACCTTGATGGGCGGCGGCATGCTGGGGCGCGGGCTGGCCGGCTACTACGGTGGCGGCGGCCGGCGTGGCGGCGGTGGAGGCTTCAGCGGCGGTGGCGGCGGCTTCGGCGGCGGCAGCGCGTCGGGGAGGTGGTAGCCATGAAGATCAGACGCATCGTGCGGCACTTGCTGGTGTCCGACAGGCAGGTGAAAAGAGCCTTTCCGCCCAGCGCATTGAACCAGATCGAACAGGCCATCAAAGCGAGCGAAGCCCTGCATGCCGGAGAAATCCGCTTCGCGGTGGAAGGGGCACTGGACGGGGCGCCGTTGTACAGGGGGCAGTCGGCCAGAGAGCATGCGATCGACCTGTTCTCGCAGTTGCGCGTGTGGGACACCCGGCACAACACCGGCGTGCTGATTTACCTGTTGCTCGCCGATCGGGATGTAGAGATCGTTGCTGATCGCGGGATCGACGCCGTGGTGGGCTCGCAGGCGTGGACCGAGGTCTGCCGCCAGATGGAAGCCGCCTTTGGGCAGTCGAACTTTGAAGGCGGTGTGATGAGCGGCGTGCAGGCCGTGACGCAGCACCTGGTGCGGCACTTTCCTTCCGACAGCGGCAACACGAACGAGCTGCCGGACCAGCCGGTGGTGCTGTGAAGATGGGGCATGCGGGCGCGGCGCAGGCGACACACGCCAGCGCCGCGGGCCGATCCGAAAAGGCGCCTGAACCCGCCCGGCTGCGGCCTGTGCAACTGGCGTGGCTGGCGGGCTCCGTCTTCATCGTCTCGGCGGGCTACGGGGCGCTGTTGCCCGTGTTGCCGGGTTGGTTGGCGTTGATGATGCCGGGCGCCAATGGCGCCGAACTCGGCCGTCACGTCGGCTTTCTCAGCGGTGTGTACGCGGCCGGCGTGCTGCTGGGCGCGCCGCTCTGGGGGCTCGCATCGGATCGTGTCGGGCGCGGTCGAATCCTCATCGTCGGGCTGATCGGCTATGTCGCCAGCCTTGTGCTCCTGCTGGTCCCGGCGATGGCCGGCTTGTGGGGAATCTATGCGCTGCGCGGCACGACGGGTTTTTTCGTGGCAGCGGTCGTTCCTGTCGTCGCCGCGCTGGTTGCCGAACACACGCCGCGGGAACAGCGCGCGCGGCGCTTCGCCTGGCTGGGCGCGATGTCGCTGCTCGGATTCCTGTTCGGCCCGGCACTGAGCGCGCTGGCCCATCAGATCGGGCCATGGGTCAGCGGCGAAGCGGTTTCCGCTGCGCTGTCAGCGCGGGTCGTGCTGGTTCTGTCGGCGTTGCTCGGCGGGGTGATGATGCTCGGGCTGGCAGCAAGCTTGCCCGCGTCCCTGGTCGCCGATGCGGCAGCTCAGAACAAGCCGGTGGTCTCTGCGCAAAGCCAGCCTGCCGCGCTGTTGTGGCTCAGCGGGACGGTGATGTTTGTGCTGGCGGGTTTCGAGTTGGGCCTCGTGCTTCAGGGTCAACAGCAGTCCGTCCTGGCGTCCCGTCAGGCGGCGATCATGCTGGCCCAGTGCAGCCTGGTCATGCTCGGCGTCAACGCACTGCTGTTCGCCACGCGGCTGCTGGAAAAGGTCTCGGCGCGAATCCTGATTGGCGCAGGCATGCTGCTCGCGATGCTCGGCTTGGCCGTGCTGGCCGCAAAACACGCCGACGGCTGGATGGTTCTGGGCGTCAGCCTGACGGCGGCTGGCACCGGCCTGGTCCTGCCGGTCATCGCCTACCTGGCCGCTGGTGCCTCACCCCACAAGCTGGGCATCGTGATGGGCGGCCTGGCGGCGGCGGCCGGCCTCGGCCAGACGCTCGGCTCGGCCGCGGGCGGTTGGCTTTTCGGCGCGCTGGCACAACGCGGCTTCGGCTGGCTGACCCTGCCCCTGGTGGTGATGCTGGGACTGTTGCTGGCCCGGCCGCGCTGGGGGTCGGTGAGCGTGATGAGCGCGTTGC
Organism: Methylibium sp.; assembly: GCA_031415135.1. Lineage (GTDB taxonomy): Bacteria > Pseudomonadota > Gammaproteobacteria > Burkholderiales > Burkholderiaceae_C > LGRD01. Next base: position 3,033 of record JANORB010000020.1, on the reverse strand, counting down.
GCTGAGCAGGCCATTTCACCGCGCGGCGCGCTCGAATCGGGCGAGCGGATTTCTTTGCCCCGCGGCGACGCCTTCACTTGAGATATCTCAAATCGCGGCTGCGCCTGTTGCGTCATCGTGTGCGCATGCGGCGGGACCTCAGCGCTGCCTTCGAAGAGGCTGAATCAGTTTGCAACACAGGCGCGCAAGACAGGCTCGTCGGCCGCGCCGGCACGCGGATCTGCATGGACGGTGCCGCGGCACGGTGAGCGCAGCTCGCATCGGGGAACAGCAATGAAGATCGTTTTTGCGGCCGACGGCAGCGCCTGCACCAAGAAGGCGCTGGCCTTCCTCGTCACTCACGAGAACCTGGCGGGCGCAGACGATGAACTGCTGGTGCTGAACGTGCAGCCACCGCTGCCGCCAAGCCTTGCACTCATGGTGAGTTCCGATGTCGCCAACAACACTCACCGTGATGAGGCCAACAAGGTGCTCGATCCCATCAAGCTGTTCCTTGAACGCCACCCGATCCGTTATCGATGCGACTGGGTGGTGGGCTCGGCCGCCGCCGAGATTGTCGAAGCCACCCGGCGCGAGCAGGCCCACATCATCGTGATGGGCACCCATGGTCACGGGCTGCTCGGACGGGCCCTGATGGGCAGCGTCGCGCAGCGGGTGGTCGCCGACTGCGACGTGCCGGTGTTGTTGGTCAGGTAGCGTGACCGCAGCGCGCGCTGAACCGCTGGCCGCCCGGAGCGGCGCGCGCGCCGTTCATTGATCTGCTTTGACGCGAGCCTGCAACAGCGGGTCAGGATGGCCCACCCCCCAACATCTTCAGAACCACACCATGATGAACACAACACGCTTTTCAGCGCTTCGCCGCGGGCCTTGGTGGCTTGTCTTGATGGGAGCGTCGATCACGCTGCCGCTGGCGGCGCAACCGAACGCCGAACCCGTGCCCGGTGAGTACCGCGTCGTGCAGGGCAAGGTCGACCGCGGCACCCACACCGGTTGGCGCCTGTTTCACACGACTTGCCATGGCTGTCATGGCGTGGGCGCCGTGGGAACCGACCTGGCGCCGAATCTGGTGGAGCGCGTCAAGACGCTCACGCCGCGCGCGTTTGCGAGCAAGGTGCTGACAAGCTACCGCATCGTGCTGCCGGCCAACGACGCGAAAACGGAGGATCGCAGCGCCGTGCGCGAAGCAATGATCGAAGAAGTCATGCGGCGCGAGCGCGGCGCGCGCGGCCAGGTCGTGATGCCCGCGTGGGAAGCCGACCCCAAGGTGAGCCCGCACGTGCTCGACCTGTTTGCCTACCTCTCGGCGCGTGCCGACGGCAAGCTGGGGCCGGGCGAGCCCGAGCTGTCGGTGGAGATCAAGCGCTAAGAGGCAATCCTCCGGTCTTCGTTTTGCGGTGAGCCGTTCACCCGTCGAGTGTCGGCTCCGCGAGCGTGGCCGCGATCCACTTGCGCGCCGCGTCTCGCAGTTCGAGCGCCTGGCCCCAGCCGGTTCGCGTCGGCACAAACGCTGCGCCGACGGTCACCCGGATGTCGCTGCGGTTCGGCAGCCAGGCCTTGTCGCGCAGCAGCGAGCGGGTGCCGTTCAAGGTGACCGGCACCAGCGCTGTTGCCGTCTCGGCCGCAATCACAAAGGCGCCGAGTTTGAACGGCTGCAGGCCGCTCGCGCGCCGGAAGCTGCCTTCGGGGAAGAACACCATCGATTCGCCCGCCCGCACGCGCGCCTGCAGAGCGTGTGTGTCCAGGGCGCCTTGCGCGGCATCGAAGCGCTCGACAAACACAACGCCCAGCCGGCGCAGCGCCGGACCGATCAGCGCCACGTCGGCCAGTTCGCGTTTGGCGATGAATGAGAAGTCGGGCGGCAGCACGGCGCCCAACAGAATCGCGTCGAGGTAGCTGGCATGGTTGGCGACGACGATGCGCGGGCCCGTCGCCGGCAGCCGATCCAGGCCTTCCACGCGCAGGGGCAGGCCGATCAGGCGGATGGCCGAGCGCGCCAGCATCCAGGCGGCGCGCCGGCGCGAGGCCACGCTGGGCCACAGCATCACCGCACACCACGCCGCGGCACTGAGGGTGCAGAACACGGTCCAGGCCCACGCGCCCCAGGCCCAGCGAGCGGCCGAGCGCCAGGCGCGACGGGCCCTTGCCGCCGCCGCCGTGGCCGCCAGCGCCACCCATTGCCGCCATGGCGCACGTTGTGTCTCGCCCAGGCGCCCCTGTTCATAGAGTTCGCGGCAGGCGGCACGCCGGGTCTTGCCGCTCGACGTCTTCAGCACCGTGCGCGGCGCCGCCAGCACCACGTCGTCGGCCGGCGCGCCCAGCAGCGTGGCCGACAGCGTGGTGATGGCCCGGATGAGCTGGCGCCTCGGCTCGGGCTCGCTGAGCCGGGTCTCCGCCAGCACGACCAGCCGTTCAGTGCCACTGCGCGGGTCGGAGGCCGCGAACACCGCCACGCCGCCCTTTCGAATGCCGGCCATGCTGGCCACGGCGGATTCGAGTTCCTGCGGGTGGATGTTCAGGCCGCCACGGATGATGATGTCTTTTTCGCGCCCCGACAGAAACAGCTCGCCGGCAGCGATGTAGCCGAGGTCGCCGGTGTTGAGCCAGTCGCCGTCGAACAGGCGCTGGTTGGCGGCCGGGTTGTTCAAGTAGCCCTGGGTGCTGGAGGGGCCGCGGAACTGCACCTGCCCCTGTTCACGCTCGGGCAACTCGCGCCCGCCAGCGCCGACGACGCGCAGCTCGTGGCCGGGCAGCGGCAGCCCGCAGGAGACGATGCGCAGCGGCTGCGCGTCGTCCGGCCGCGCCGGTAGGGCGACGCCATCGTGAGCCAGTGCGGCACGATCAATGCAGTCGATCAGCGGGCCGCGCCCCACCGGCGGGAAGCCCAGACCGAGCGAGTTTTCGGCCAGCCCGTAGACGGGAGTCAGCGCCTCGCGTGCGAAGCCGCAGCGTGCGAAGCGCGCCGCGAAACGCTCCAGCGTGTCGGGGCTGACAGGCTCGGCGCCGTTGAACGCCAGCCGCCAGCACGACAGGTCC